>JAUILM010000757.1 GCA_030432855.1 Bacteroidia bacterium | reverse complement strand
AAAGGATTCATACCAATCAAATGCCGCTCTGCAATATGGTGCACCACGTAATACGTACCATATACACCATCTACGCCCTGGCCATGTCCCACAATACCCTGATTCGTATAAATCTTAACAAATAAACTGTGCTCTCCTCGAATGAAACCACACTTCACCTCAGTAATCTTGAGATCTGATGGACTTGAATATTTAGGCGTCGCATCCACCGAGTGGGCAAGGCCATCAAACTTGGTGGCTACCACGGCACCTGTGACTCCCAGAACGGATTTGGAAAAAAATGAACGACGGGAAAATCCCTTCTTCCTTCTGTTAAATTTTATCATGTAATGCAGCGTTGTGAAAAGTTATTCTAAGAGAAAGGAAGATATCTAAAAGCCGCTAAATATTCACTTAGATTTCGTAATAATTTAATTTTGCCAAATTTATTTAATATAAATCAACAAATTATGATTTATTGTTGCGTAATAAGAAATAGCCCGACAGAATGCTGTGGTATGCTGAAGCAATTCTTAAGGTCCATAATTCATGATTTGATCATAGCCCTTACGTACCGACTCAGGAGAAAGCAGATATCTGGAGCATAAATTTTGAACCCGGATTATGCATTAGAACTTCGTAATGAGGGTTGAAATGCCCATAAAATAAGGAGGTTTGGAAGAATCGGCATAGCACCGCTATGGTGATTCTGAAAACTCCAGCGAAGCGTTTATTTTGCAGGCATTTCAGACCGTAATAGATTTTCTAATACATAATCCGGGTTGAATGTAATTTGCAAGATTGGGCGCCAGACGACTAATCTACAAACTCAAATCGTTCACCATCAAATAAGCCTTTGTCACTCAATTTCAATTTTGGGATCACCAGCAAGGACATAAAAGACAGCGTCATAAAGGGTGCACTCAATGTGGATCCTCCGATTTGTTTTGCCCGCTGATCTATTCTTGCATATTCATCAGCGACCCAGATACCTTCACGATCACTCATTAAACCTGCTATAGGTAGAGGTAGAATATCAAGCCCCTTTCCATCTGTAAATGCAATCCCGCCTTTTTCTCTCATCACGGCATTGAGCACCTTTACAATCGATGCATCATCAACACCCACAGCCACCACATTATGTGAATCATGGGCTACAGAAGATGCCAGTGCACCCCGGACAAGACCAAATCCATGGATATATGCCATGGCAGGTTTACTGGCCTGGTATCGGTTTACCACCACAATCTTCAGAATATCTCGATCGCCTGCCAGTATGTCCTTAGATCCTACTTGAAGTCGCTCCGTGATAAGAGCTCCATCCAGTGCATGAATCACTGAAACGGGATCTCGGAACTGGCCGGTGCTCAGGTCCGATAGTGTAATCAGGTGCTCCTCAAAGTGGTTTACGATATTCGATGCAGGAGGTGCAAATGTAGTGTTGATTCCATCCCAGACCCTTTTACCGGCAATCCAGGTTTCCTGCACATGCAGAGATTCGAGATCTGAGACAATAATAAAATCTGCCGGATCACCCATTTTCAATTGACCCACAGGCACCCCGTAATGCGCCACAGGATGAACACAAGCGGCCCGCAATACATCCCATCGATTATACCCCAACGCAATAGCCCTGGCGGCTAGTTGATTGATATGACCTAATATTAATTCATCCGGATGTTTGTCATCCGAGCAGAACATGAGACGATCAGGAAATTCCTTCATCAGTGGGATGAGTGCGTCAAAATTTTTGGCAGCACTCCCCTCCCGAATGATAATCTTCATTCCGTTGATGAGTTTGTGCCTGGCCTCTTCATAAGTAACACACTCATGATCAGTCGATATGCCCGCCTTAATATATTGAATCGCCTGGTCACCTGACAATCCCGGCGCATGACCATCAATGGGCTTGCCAAGCTGAATGGCATGTGCAATCTTCTGCATCACCTGCTCATCCTCATGCAGAACCCCGGGAAAATTCATTATTTCCGATAAGTACCATATATCATCACGGGCAAGAAGTTCTTTGATTTGGGAAGCATCTATCTGGGCTCCTGCCGCCTCGAAAGTTGTTGCGGGCACACAGGATGGTGCCCCGTAGAAGATTTTGAGAGATGACTTTTTAGCCTCATCGATCATATAATTCACTCCGTCAACCCCCAGTACATTTGCTATCTCGTGAGGATCTGAAATAGTAGCTACGGTACCATGCCGCACCGCCAATGCTGCAAATTGCGAAGGCGTCAGCATCGAACTCTCAATATGAATATGGGCATCTACAAATCCGGGAATCATAAAACCCTGCACCGCTGCCTCGATAGGTTCAACCTCCTGTATCATACCATTATCAATAAGAACCTCAGCTGGAAAATATCTTCTATCGAATAGATCTACATAATTTGTCTTTATGATCATATATGCCCTTTGTCGTAAGATATGAAATCAGAAGACCTCATATCTGAATATCATACGCAGATATTGTTTGTGGGTGATGAAGATCTAAAAGATGTACATTCATCTTCATAATCTATGCAAAATCTAAAAATCTGTTTTGAAGGTCCCAGCGCCATTGGTAAGTCTTCCCTTGCGCAACTCTTCTCTTCGACACATCACGTCGTAAAAGAAGTGAATGAACTATTCCCACACCGCGCCAACAAGGACAAGTTCTGGTATCTGGAAAGACAGGTAGAAAGATATCAAATAGCCTGCGCTGCCGGTCAACCGGTTATTTATGATGGAGATCCGTTTCAACCTCTTTGGTACAACTGGATCTTTCCTCCGACAAAAGATTCCGTTGAAATGTCGGAGTTGCATGCTTTCTATCGCCAGAAAATAAAGCAAGATGAAATTGCATTTCCTGATTTGTACTTGATATTTACCATAGAAACATCCACTCTCATTGAACGAAAGGAAAACGACAGGACCCGGCGCAGAAGAAACTTTGAAAAGCACCTCCAATTCATTGGGCCACAAAAGAGATTTTTCCAATACCTTAAAGATTATACTGAACTGAATATCCATTTTATCAACCTGGAAGACCTCCAGACTACGTATCATTTAGTTTCATCTATCGCCATGCAGACCAAACACCGATCAATTGACCAGTTATCAAATTATGAAGCGATCACAAGTTGGCTTACTAACACCTCGCCTCATTTACCAAAGAAATGATTCAGTCTTGCATTCTATATGGATACATTTGCATACACTCCCGGACAATTCATGTCACCAGCCTGCGTCAAAGGAAAATATTAGATATATTATTGCAATAAATCAGTGAAACTGCATGCAATACGAGGTA
>JAUILM010000756.1 GCA_030432855.1 Bacteroidia bacterium | reverse complement strand
GGAGACTAGTAGCGAAATTAACAGTTCGCATTTTGTAATCGAGTATAGTGCAGATGGTCGCGATTTTGATCCTGTATCAGTAGTTGAGACTTTTGGAACTGCTCATACTTATGAGGTTCAGTTGGATGAACGCCTATTGTCTAATAATTACTTCCGATTGAAAATGGTTGATCTGGACGGGTCTTATGAGTATTCGGATATTCACACCCTGACCAGTGATTGTTCTGGATCAACTGAAGACTTTCAAATCTTCCCTAATCCAGTGGGTGCAGCGAGAAGGATCCATATACGACAGCAAAAACCATTGCACATCATCAAAATCCTTGACATCACCGGTCGAGAAGTCCTGAACTCGCAGGCCGGGGATGGAAGCTATGCTTTGGATCTATTCCTGGATGATCTGAAGGCAGGAATCTATTTAATTAGTAGTGGGGGACGTACTCAGCGCCTTGTGATATCCGAGTAATTAACTTTTAAAATGGAGTCAACACACTCAAATATAGGGACACATCCAAACGTGGGTGGTCCCTTTTTCCTTACTGATACAATGCCCGGAAGCATTGCACTACCGAAAGGACCAGGAATACAGTACCTATAAATTTATTGGTGTATTGGGTCACTGTTTCCATTCGAGAAACCACATAGCTACCTAATTTCACATAACCCAGAAAGACCAGACACGCACCCAATGCCGAACCGATGGAGACCAGCAGAATATGTCCCATATGCAGAAAGTCATAACCCTGCCCTCGCATCCAAATACCGATAAATAGCCAGGTGGGAATGATGAGCATATTCATAGCTGCCACTCCGACCCCAAGTCCAAAATCTCTTGAGGAAGATCTTGTGATCACAGGTTTTATGGGTTTAGCTTTTCTAAGAAGATAATAGAAGCCCAAGAACAGAAAAATTGCCGCCGCAGTCCAGGTGATAAACTTCCCTATACTTTTATTTTGGGTCAGCTGATCTATGAAATAAATAGCCAGAAAGGTGTATAGGAATTCGATAACCCCAGCTCCTAAAGTCACCATCACACCCGATCGGTATCCCTTCCGAATCGTGCGCTCGGCTACGGCCAGATTAATCATGCCTGGTGCCAACGCACCGATGGCACTGAATAACATTCCAATGATAATATACTCCCAGATCGACATAACTCGAGATTCACAAGATAGCAATACCATATAGTATTGCTAAGGTGTTAGTCGATTTACAGGATAATTAGATCGCTATTTTATGTAAAATCATGTGAGATCTATACTATAGTTCGCGGACCCAGATATTTCTAAACCGAACGAGATTGCCATGATCCTGTAATAGAATTGGCATTTTTTCGGGATGCGCCACGTAGTACGGTTCACCAATGAAGACACATGGCCCACTTAATTCTGCATTATTTTGGATTAATACACCATTATGAAAGGCGGTAATGGTGGCTGCTTTCTCAAGAGATCCGTCCTCATTGAACCGGGGAGCATTAAAAATGATATCATATGACTGCCACTCTCCGGGAGGCCTTGAAGCATTTACCAGGGGCATATGTTGTTTATACATAGCTCCAGCCTGACCGTTGCTATAGGTAGCATTCTCATATGAATTAAGGACTTGAATCTCGTACAGGCCCATAAGGAAGACACCACTATTACTATAGCCCTGCCCCTTCTTTCCAGGATCGACTGGAGCTAACCATTCAATGTGAAGCTGTACATCGCCAAAGGATTGTTTTGTTTCTATGGCCCCTTTACCGGGAGATACGATCATCATACCATCCTTCACTTCCCACTCTGCATCGCTAAAGCTTGGATTTGATGTCTTCCAGGCGAGAATCGATTCCACATGGTCCATTCTCGCCCCGTAGTCATACTTGGGCTTATGCCAGGCATCAAGATCGGTACCGTCAAATAGAATAATCGCATCAGAAGGTGGGGCATTTAGAAATCCAGGAGTTACTTTGGTCGGTACTGGATCCCACTGTTCTGTTTTAACCCAGGGTTTTGTTTTGCCCAGTTCATCCCAATCTAACTGAATCACTTCTTCTTGTCCGTGCAGGGAAATAGTCAGTCCTGCAAAGAGTAATAAGGCCAAAATTTGCTTCATCTCTATCTGGTTATACCTGGTTGAAAGACAATAGTAATCAAAATGTATTTGACGGGCAAAATATCATGAAGACTCGATCGTGGAGTGAGCTTGGTTTGATTCTGTTACATATTCGGAAGGACTGCAGCCGAAGAGCTTTTTGAAGCATTTTCTGAAATATTGCAGATCAGAAAATCCAACCTGGTAGGTAATCTCCGCAATGGTCGATTGATTCTGTAAAATCAATTGAGCCGCTCTTTTCAATCGAATCGTGCGAATTAACTCCACGACTGTTTGTCCCGTAATAGCTTTTATCTTTCGATATAAATGCATACGACTCATGGCCACATCCCGACTTAGATCCTGCACGCGATAATCAGGATTCGACATGTTAGCTTCAATGCTTTTCAATACGCTGTGCAGAAACTCCTCATCAACCGATGTGACAGTGACCTGGCTGGGCTCGATAGTAAGTGGCTTAGCAGCACTGAAGTGTGACCTGAGTGCACGCCTGGTTGCAATGATATTTTCAGCTCGGGCAAGGAGCATTTTAGGATCAAAGGGCTTGGTGACATAATCATCAGCTCCTTTTTTTAGTCCTATCAATTGATCTTCACTGGTTGCTTTTGATGTCAATAACAAGATAGGGACATGGGCGGTACGTTCATCTTGCTTTATCTGATCACAAAGCTCTATTCCGTTTCTGCGAGGCATTGCCACATCAGATACTACCAGATCTGGCATATCCGACAGGCACTTCTTCCAGCCTTCCCATCCATCTTCTGCCGTGATCGTGCGATATGTCCCCGAAAATTGCTCCTCAATAAAATGACGCATATCGACATTATCTTCAACGATCAGGATAAGAGGAGCATCAATTTTCGACTGTGACTCAGCATATTCCCACTGATCAGAGGTGGTGGCCGAGATGTCAACTTTTTGCAGAGAGTATCCCTGATCCTGCAAGGATTTCTTTTGGATCAATTGATCTTCTGGTAAGTGATCGCAACCCAAAGGAAGAAATACACTGAAGACAGTCCCCTCCCCTTCATTGCTGTCGACTGCGATAGTTCCCTTATGCAACTCTACTAATTCTTTGCTCAGTGCAAGTCCCAGACCCGTACCACCAGCTATCTGATGATCGGAATGATCGACCTGATAAAATCGGTCGAAAACATAGGGGAGAGATGCTTTTGGTATACCT
>JAUILM010000755.1 GCA_030432855.1 Bacteroidia bacterium | reverse complement strand
GCCGAAGGTCAGGCCATGGCTACCCATAACGTAACCGGAAATCTGACGATTAAGGGAATATCGAAAGGCGTATCCATCCCGGTAAATATTTCCTTCGTTGGCGACAAACTATTGGCGGCCACTCCCGCCTTTACCATTGACAGAACTGAATGGGATATTAAATATAGGTCAGGTCTGATAGGTACTGCTGCAGATAAAGTCATTCATGATGAGGTGTCCTTGGTCGTCACCTTTGAAGCAGAGAAGTGATGATTTTCTGATCCCTCACGGGAGTATATTCACGAGTATATCATAGCGACACGTCTCTCTTTGGGACTGGGTGAAAACAAATGACAGAAAGTCAAGGATTAATACTATATTTGCACCCCATTTTAAAAATCACTTTATTGACATGAATCAATATGAAGTAACTTTCATCGTGGATCCAGTACTGTCGGGCGATGAAATTAATGCGACAGCTCAGACCTATGTAGATCACCTTCAGTCAGAGGGTTGTAAGATCGTACATGTGGACGAGATGGGTTTGAAACAACTTGCGTACCCACTAAAAAAACGCACAACAGGTGTTTATTACTGTATTGAGTTTTCAACAGATGGAGGTTCAATCATCAGTAAACTGGAATTGGCATTCAGACGTGATGAACGCATTATGCGGTTTCTCACAGTAAAGCTGGATAAGTACGGTGTCAAATACAACGATGACAAGCGTAAAGGCCTGATTGGCAGAAAAAGACAGGATAGCGGAAAAGAGGAGAAGAGAAAGCAAGAGCCTGCCAAAGAGGTTAAAAAGAAAGTGGCCGCTGCAGCTCCTGCTGCAACCCCGGCAGCTGCCAGTACCAGTGAAGAAGAGTAATTGATAAACACTTAAAAAGAAAAAAATGGCTTCTAGAGACGATATAAAATTCTTAAGCAATCCTAAGATTGGTCAACGAGCTAAGAAGTATTGCCGATTTAGAAAATTTGGTATAAAGCACATTGACTACAAGGATCCTGATTTCTTGAAACAATTCATCAACGAACAGGGTAAAATTCTTCCCCGCCGAATAACAGGGAATTCTTTGAAATATCAAAAGAAGGTTGCAACAGCTGTAAAACGGGCACGACATCTGGCCTTATTGCCATACGTTGCCGATCTATTGAAATAACCAAGGTTCAAAAGAAAATTTAAGATGGAAATCATTCTATTAAAAGAAGTAGATAAGGTCGGCTACAAACATGAAATAGTTTCTGTTAAGCCAGGATATGCAAGAAATTATCTGATCCCACAAGGGTTTGCCCTCATAGCGAATGCCAGCAATCGAAAACGATTGGAAGAGCTGAAGCGAGTGGAGACTGCCAAGGAAGCAAAATTGGTAGGGTACTACCAGGAAATAGCAGAAAAGGTAAAAGATACTACACTTCGTATTGGAGCTAAAGCTGGTACCAGTGGCAAAATCTTTGGTAGCGTAACCAATGTTCAGATTGCTCAGATTCTGAAAGAGCAACATGATGTGGATATTGAAAGACGAAAAATTGAAATCAAAGACGACGTCAAAGAACTAGGAACCTACAGTGCGCAACTTAACTTGCATCCAGAGGTAGTGGTGGATGTCGCATTTGAAGTAGTCCAGGAGTAGTCTTCTCTTAAATTATCATTGTTTTCGGAGGAATCGTACCCAGTATGGGTGTCGCTTTGGTGTCAAGCCAATCCTCAAGGACGTTTGCATATACAGACCTGAAGTCTATCTGGTACTTCAGGTCTCCCTGATCTAATACAGTTAAGTCAGATATAGGATTGTAGAGTCCGGCTTTTTTCAGTGAGCCACTCATCATCCACACCTGATTGGCGGTGCCATGATCAGTACCCAGGCTGCCATTTTCCTCTACTCTCCTACCAAATTCGCTGAAGGTCATGATGAGGGTGGAATCAAATAATCCGTGCGATTTCAAATCCTTCACAAGGGTCGATACACCGTCTGAGTACATACTCAATAGACGTTCCTGACGGGCTTTCTGATAGGTATGCGTATCGAAACCAGGCAAACTGATGTAGTAAATAGAAGTTTCAGTCCCGGCAATCATTAGTTCTGCAATCTGCTTCAGACCCTGTCCAAAATTCGAATTGGGATATGGTAAGTTTGTTCTTCCCTTACTCGCTTTCTGGGTTAGATAGTGCGCGGATTCCTGCACCTCGATCATGGTCTTATATAGATAGTCTACAGTCCCGTGCGCTTGTTTGGGGTTATGTTCTTTTCCCAGTTTCAGCAAAAATTTGTTTTCAATCGCTTGCTGTAACTTTTTTGGACCCCGCATAGCGAAACCATCTTTATCGGCACCCTTCAGTGTCAGACTCAGTTCGTCGCCGATTTCAATGGCATGGTAGGAGTGAATGCATCCAGTGCACTCACTATCCAAATATCTACCTAGCCACCCGGTGGATACATCATCATTAGTGTTTCCTGTTTGCCAAATGTCCATAGAGCGAAAGTGGGAACGATCAGGATTTGGGTACCCAACGTTGTTTACTATGGAGAGATCACCCGCATCATAAAGATGCGCCAAAGCCTTTAGTGCGGGGTTTAGCCCCAGCTCATCCGAAATGCGAATGGTGGCTTCCTTTTGAATACCAAGGGAGGGCCTATACTTATAGTAAAGGTCATTTTGGAAAGGTATCAAACAATTTAGTCCGTCATTACCACCCGAGAGTTGGATCACAATCAATGTTTGACGACCGGATGGAGGTACAGATCGCAGGGCTGCCTTTTTAATAAAGGAGGGTACCATCCAACTGCTCGATGCAAGTAGAGAACCCTGTATGAATGACCTTCTGTCCATAGGTTACGACAATTGAAACTCAGGAAGTGACAAGATTCGCATCATCAGATTCTCGCTGAAATTGTACTGCCTCATTTCACGCCTTGTAAATTGTAAGTCCGGAGCCTCCAGGGCAAGAATTGTAGACTTCATTTCTTCTTCCAGTTTTTCATAAGGTACTCCACCATATAATTCTAAAACGGGCTCAATGTTGTATGTAACGTCTATTTTTTGAATGCTGCGGTTAGTTTGCATCGACTCAAGTGGGGCAGTGGTGACGTGATCAAATCTTTCACCGGTTTTTAAATACTGTGCAAAGTTCAATCGAATCATCATGGTGGCATTGTTTATCCAGGATTTACCACCAGACCACCCTGCCACATTCGGCGGATTGAACAGCTGTTGTCCGAGGGCCGTTTGCAGGTATGACAATGATTCGGCATCTTCGAAGGAAAGATTCAATAGGCGCATCACGTTGACAATCAAT
>JAUILM010000754.1 GCA_030432855.1 Bacteroidia bacterium | reverse complement strand
GCTGCCCGATCTTCGCGTACAACTTTTCAATATCAACCTTTGGATCACCGGCATCTCCGCCTCCCTTCTCGAAGACCTTTTCTGCATTGGCTTGGAATTCCTGCTTCCACTTGGTGATCAGATTAGTATGGATGTCATATCGGGTAGCCAGATCTGACAGGCTCTCCCGTTCTCTCAAGGCAGCTAACGCTACCTGGGCCTTGAAGGCTGCTGTAAACTTTCGTCTTGTACGTTTCATATGCCACTGTTAAGTTAGGTTCTTTCACCTTAACTGGTGGCTCCGTTTTGGGGGAGTAGCTCACTTAATCGAATTTCGCGGAAGTTATCGTTTGGCCCTTCGCTACTAGTAGATTGCTATAGCTTGCTTTCTACTTTCACTACTATGGCTTCAGTTGACTTCTCTCTTTGACCTTTTGGCAGCAATCAAGCCCGCTTCGCGGTTCACTCCCTTGAATGTCCCCCGGAAATTCACCCACCACGTACTCGGTGCAGAATCAGTCAGTCATCTTACCCTATCCACTCTGGCTTCTTATCCAGTTTTCCCGAGTACTCGGGATCCGCAACGACCTTTGCAGTCCTGTTGACCTGCCTACCTACAGCCAGGCTTCAGTGCAGGGGTCGCCCTCAACCACCCCCTCATACTGCGGGGCAGGCTTTACAGCTTGCAAGCGGTTCAGGTTTAGTTCCTTCCTTTGAGTGTCCTCAGGACTTTCATCCGTCCCGGAAACCTGGGACGGAATCAGTCAGTCACTCTTGCCCGCAGGTCAGCCCACCCGCTTCGCGGTTCCTTCGCTTCGATGTCGCCTGCGGACATCGACCCTTCGGGATTGCTCAGTCATATTCCCCAGCTAATCCTGACTCACTTTTGAGCCCGGTTACTCCCTCACTAAGAATAGCTATATTAGTGAGGTAATTGCTATACAATGCACACTTATAGTTAAAACGACATTAGCCTTATACAGTCCCTATTTAGTTTACCGCGTCTGTTTGTATGCAATTAAAAATGAATTTTAATCTTCACTAGAATGTTTGGCATGGATAATAGAGCTTCCATTTTATCGTCTTCTCTTTTAATTGAGAATTCAGTATCATCCTTTCTTTCTTTACTTTTGGATATAAAGGATAAAGAAAATTCTATCAGTTTTGGAAATAATACAAGGGCTTTAAGTTTTCGAGCAAAAGTAAATTTGCTTTTGGACATGAACGTTATCGATAAAAAAGAGGACAATTGGAAGTTAGAGAAATTCATGGAAATTAGAAATCAATTTATACACAATATAGAAGCATCTACGTTTGAAAAATGTTTCAGTTATCTGACTGGAGTTCAAAATAAATTACTAACCGAATATCCACAGGATTCGACATTAGTCCTTGAAGAACAACTAAAAAAAGCTACTAGCAAATTAACAAGTGAATGCCTCGGAATTGCTCAAAAGATTTTCAAAAGAACACTGGAAATAAAAATATCAGAAGCATACAGAATAGCTTTATCTTCTGTCGCTATGGCATCAAAAGATGCGATAGAAGAATTACAAGCAAAGGCAGAATACTCATTCGATAATAATAAAATTTCCGTTAGCGAATATAGGGATCTACTAGAAAAGAAATTAAGAGATTATGAAGGAAAGGAATTTGATTTAACAAAGTTCAATATAACATTTAAATAAGTTTACAAACACAGGTCATTACGCGAGGTGTAGATGCTATATAAATTGTGTCAATAATTCAATAAATGAACACTTAAATCATTGACTCATGAAAACTGAACAGTTTGACTTCAAAGCCTTCAAGAAGGAGGCGATAGAGCGATTGAAGGCAGAAAAAGAGACTGGTTCATAAATTGCCAATGATCCCTCAAATCCCACCATTCCCCCCACACACCAGATCACGCACAACACGCATCTTCCTTCAAAAGCCGCTCATCATGAAAAATCTGAACTACCTCAGCCTGATCCTTGTAGGATGGCTATCCACCATGAGTCTGTGCGCCCAAACGCCGGAAGGGCAAATCGATTCTCTGGCAAATACGACGATCGAATTCGAAGAATCCTCTTATGATTTTGGCACCCAGCGAACCGGGAAAGTCTACTCCCATGTGTATCGCTTTAAAAATACCGGCAATGCTCCCCTGGTGATTACACATGCAAAGGGAAGCTGCGGATGCACGGTGCCCTTTTATCCAAAAGAACCTGTCATGCCAGGTGAAGAGAGTGAGATCGAGGTGGCCTTTGATTCCAAAGGTAAATATGGCCCGCAAAGCAAACGTATCACGATCACCGCCAATACAGTGCCTCCGCAAACGTTTTTGACCATCCGTGGAACCGTACACGAAGGTCCGTTCCCCGACGATCCGGAACCGGACCTCCAAGAAACTACCGCTCATGATCAGATGCTCCAGAAGATCGAAGAGGTACATCCCAGTTGCTTTGCCCTTTATCCCAATCCCGCCAGCGACCAGCTGCAACTGGAACTGAAAGAACATATCGGCCGTTCTGCCGATGTCATGGTCCTCAACGAACTGGGCCAACCCGTCCATCAGACGCGTATCGATCACATCTCACGAGACGCAACCCGTTTTGACATCAGCAGCTATCCACCCGGCATCTATATGGTCACCATCCGTATCCCGGATGTCCCTCCCATGACTCAGTGTTTCGTCATCGTGCGGTAGGAACACAGTCACCGTCCAGTGCTCCGCACCTTGTCCACTCCATCCAGGACCATCCCATTATGGTCATCCAATCACGGTCATCACAAAATCATTAGAATCACAGTTCAGACCATTGACCACCTCCAGATTGGGTCTGGAATGTGTTGACAGAGGAACATATTTCAAAAGCAAAATAGAAATACTGTTGAGATCAACGTAGCAAAATCATACCCAGAATCTGACAACCTCCAATATGGCAGAGTGCCAGCACTATGCGGAATTGCTTACCAACATCATTATCCTTCCTGTTAACTTCAGTTTTATTCAGACTAACAAAATGACAAACCTTGAACTTATAAAGAGGTAGGCTACTTATAAAAGAGCCTCATTATTCTCTATTTAATAGGGATCCACTCCATTTCATTCTATTCATTTTCTTACTTTCATCTGATTGAACCATTATATTCCTGTTTACTCTCTGGATGTGGAATTCAGCCGACTCTCTATCCTCAAACTAATCATCGGGATGTGTATGGAAGATGCGTGCAAAGAGGTCTGAACTGTGATGAGTATGATTTATTAATGGACTATGATTAAGCAAGAGTATAAGTATTCAGAGCTCACCTCCAGA
>JAUILM010000753.1 GCA_030432855.1 Bacteroidia bacterium | reverse complement strand
CGTGAATGGGATTGTCGGTATCACAGCACAGCCCCAGATTATGTCTGTATTTGCTACAGGAAAGACGGAGCGAGGAGGGAGAGTCGGACAGACGTACGGCACTTTTGTAAAGCGATTTGTGACTATCGGCTGGACTTTGACTGGATTAATTGTCGCTGCCCTGGTGATACAAAAGGGAGTCGAACTTGAAGATCCCGAGTATGCATTTGGATATGCCACGCGTACTTTGTTGGCACCTGGCCTGGTGGGCCTGATGATTGCCTGTATTTTGGCAGCTAATATGTCTTCATGCTCAAATTTTATGGTGAATCTGGGAGCCTTATTTGTAAAAGATATTTATCAGCCCTATTTCAAGGAGGATCTGACCGACAAAGAGACCCTGAGATTGGGGAGGATAGCCGGGTTGGTCCTGACGCTGTTGGGTGTATTATTTGCACTCACTATTAAGAATGTCCTGGCGGCGTTTTTATTTACAGAGACAGTAGCCGCATTTATGGGTATAATGATTTTTGGTGGTATTCTTTGGAAGGGCGCCAACAGCAAGGGAGCCATTGCCTCTGTCTTGATAGCCTTCGTGGTATATTATGTTTTAAATTATCTGGATACGGGTGAGATTCTATTGATTTATCGATGGACTCCCACACCGTTTGCCTGGGCCATGCTGGCAGGATTTTCTGCCTTGTATTTTGTAAGCAAATTTTCTGCTCCCGATACTGGTCTGGTGGAGCCATTTTTCGATAAGCAAAAGAAGTTTTCAGAAGTGCCGCCTGATGCCGATATTACCGATGCAGGTTATTATGGCAAAGCGCTGATTTTGTTAGATGTCGGTGGATGGTTTAAGAAAGGTCGATGGGATAATTTCCTAAAACGATATCGGGAAGATTTCTATGGTTTTTTGCTGGCCTGGGTTTTTGTGGTGGGCCTGATATTGCTTGCCTGGATTATTATGCAGATTTGATGTGTATGGGTGTGAGTTTGAGTGTGGGTGTGAGTTTGGGTTTGGGTTTGAGTGTGATATTCGATGAAAGTTCAGGTAGAAAAGCATTTATTTATAGAAAAAAGTTATTTGTTGTCTGAGATTAAAACACCATGAGATTAATAATTGACATACGACTTTCTGAAATTAAAGATCCTGTAGTTTGGCGAAAGGTGGCTATACCTCTAGAGATTACTTTCCATGAATTACATAAAATCATTCAGGTCGCCATGGGGTGGGGCAATCAACATTTATACAGTTTTCGAGAAAAACCGCGCTCCCGTTTTATGACGGTAGTAAGTCCGCATACTGAGGAATTTGGAATTAGTGGTGAAGGGGTATCTGCTGCCCAGGTGTTGTGGAGTTATTTCAATCAATTTTCCATGGAGGACGGAGCCCGAGACAAGCTGTATTACGAATATGATTTTGGTGATAGTTGGTTGCATGAAATCGATGTAATGGAACTGGATAGAAGTGATAAGACTACTGCCGAAATACTGGAAGGTGGTGGAGCCTGTCCCCCGGAAAATTGTGGAGGACTACCGGGTTTTTTACGTATGAAGGACTACCTGGCTGGGAAGATCACGGAAGAAGAATATTACAGCTGGATGTCTGTGGAGGGAGCCGAAGATTTTGATCTAGACCATTTTGATGTAGAGGAGACACAAATGCGAATGCGGGGTTGGAAGATGTTGCGGTGAGGTGTCATTCTATAAATTGGAAGTCTGGAGTTGGTGGTTCGGAGTTCAAAGATTAGGTCGGTGTTTATACTACGGCATTAAATTTACTTGTTGAGATATTTAGTACTTTTTAGGCAAGAAAAATCAACCAGGTAAAGTATATAATGAGATTAATGATTGTGTTCGACCTTACGAAATTGAGAATCCCATTTAGCTAATGCATAAATCCAAGAGACAACAATTAGTACTGGAAAGGCTTAAGGAAAACGGCAGAGTAGGAACCCAAAACCTGGCTGTTGAATTGGAGGTGTCTGAAGATACTATTCGTCGCGACCTGAATGAATTAGCAAATAAAGGACTGCTATCCAAGGTGCATGGTGGTGCGGTCTCTTCCATTCAGAAATTGTATTTCTACAACGATAATGTGGTTAGAAACCAGGAAGAGAAAAACTGCATTGCAAGAAAAGCAATGGGCCTGGTGAAAGATGGAATGTCGATCATTATTAGTGATGGTACCACAAATTTGGCTTTGGCTCGAAGCCTACCCAGAGACCTTAAAGTCACTATATTTACCTACTGCCTACCGATTGCCATGGAATTGACTGAGCATCCAGAAGTAGAGATTGTCTTTCTGGGAGGTAAAATTGAAAAGAAGTCTATGGTTAGCATTGGTCCCAATGTAGTCAAGGAGTTTGAGAATATTCATGCAGATCTTTGTTTCCTTGGCACTGGAAGTATAGGCTACGATGAAGGTATTTCAGAAGGCAACTATGAAGTGGCCCTTATTAAGAAAACGATCGTATCTGTGTCAAATCGGGTTGTTTCCTTAACCACTACTGATAAGATTGGATTGAGGCAGACTTATCGCATATGTAGACCTGCTGATATCGACATTCTCGTCACTGAGTTGGATCCTGCGGATCGTATTCTAGAAAGATTTTCTCAAAGAGGTATTCAAGTCATATAGAGATTCGATTGTAATCCAAAAACATCGAACGGTTATACATCAACTATAAATTGATGCATGATATTTGCATGAAATATCGTAAATATGCGTTTAATATGCATTATTATTGCCTAATAATGCTATATTGATGCAATAGTTGTGCAACCATTTACAAATTGGGCAAAATGACCAGGAGACAGGCGATCATTGGAATAGATGTCGGGGGTACTAAGATCTCATCGGCATTGTTCGATATTAGGGGAGACTTGATATCGAAAGAAGTTGGTCAGGTGGCGGATAGAAAGGGAAATGAGGTAATAGATCTTATTGTAAGCCTTGCACAGGGGCTTATTGTCATGGGCAGGCAATCCAATTATCAGATAGCTGCTATAGGTCTCTGTGTACCGGGTATTTATAATCCTCAGGAAGGAACGGCATGGGCGCCGAATATTCCTGGCTGGGACCATATTCCCATTTGGCATGAACTCAGGAATCGACTTGATGAACCCTCAATGAACATAGTAATTGAAAGCGACCGATCTTGCTATATTCTGGGTGAGATCTGGAAGGGGGCTGCCCGAGATTGTACCGATGCTATCTTCATGTCCGTGGGAACCGGAATTGGTGCGGGTATTCTGGCGAACGGACAGATCATTACGGGCAGAAGTGGTATAGGGGGG
>JAUILM010000024.1 GCA_030432855.1 Bacteroidia bacterium | reverse complement strand
CCACGGCAAGTGCCTCACCCCTTTCTCCAATCTCATGATGGCTTGACATTCATATAGAATTTAAATATCGCTGAGAGCAAGTTATAATTGTTCTGCTAAATTTAACCTCTCAAATAAAAACTGAAAGCCATGGCATTGCCAAGAAAAAACCCGACCGAGAGCCCGAAATGGCAGGAACTACAGACACACTACCAAAGTCTGAAGAACGCACACATGCTAGATCTTTTCAAAGAGGATCCACAGCGCACCGAGAAGCTGTCCATTGATCTCGACGAGATGCTACTCGATTTTTCAAAGAACAGACTGACACAGGATACGCTCAATCTGCTGATCGATCTGGCAAGGGACCTCGATTTGGAAGCTGGTATCGATAAGCTCTTTAAGGGAGAGTTGATCAATGAAACAGAGCATAGAGCGGTGATGCATATGGCTTTGAGAGCCCCCAGAAACAAGACTATGACGGTCGATGGAGAGAATGTGGTGGAGGAGGTGCATCAGGTATTGGACAAGATGAAGGCTTTTACGGCCCGACTTGACAACAAGACCTGGAAAGGATACACAGGAAAGGACATCACCGATGTAGTGAACATTGGAATCGGAGGCAGTGACCTGGGTCCTGTGATGGTAGCAGAAGCGTTGACTCCCTACCACCGACCGGATCGGCAGGTACATTTTGTCTCAAATGTGGACGGGGCACACATCAGTCAAACTCTGGCTAAACTTGATCCAGAGACCACTCTCTTTATCATAGCTTCCAAGACCTTTACCACGATAGAAACTATGACCAATGCCCATAGTGCACGATCATGGTTTTTACAAAATGCGACAGAATCTGACATTGCAAAGCACTTTGTAGCTGTATCTACCAACCTACCGGGAGTGGTAGAGTTTGGTATTGATCCGGCCAACGTATTTGAATTCTGGGACTGGGTTGGCGGCAGATACTCCCTTGCTTCAGCAGTCGGACTTAGTATCATGGTAGCCGTTGGCGCTGAAAACTTTACAAGTATGCACGAAGGAATGCATGCAATGGATATGCATTTCCTCGAAACACCCTTGGAAAAAAACCTTCCTGTGATGCTGGCGCTCATAGGCATTTGGTACACTAATTTCTTTGGATCTGAAACTGAGGCCATACTTCCCTATGACCAAAATCTACAGTTCCTACCCTCCTACCTGCAACAGGCAGCTATGGAAAGCAATGGAAAAATGGTGAGCCGGGATGGAGTAAATGTAGAATACAATACCGGCACCATTCTATGGGGAGGAGCGGGTACGAATAGTCAACATTCGTTTTTTCAGCTATTACACCAGGGTACCCGATTGATTCCTGCAGATTTCATTCTACCCATAAATCCACAACACAAATTATTTCATCACCATGATCTGTTAGTGGCCAATGCCATTGCACAATGCGAAGCCCTGATGTGTGGCAAAGATGAGCAGACCGTTAGAACGGAGCTTGCTGCATCTGGCCTTTCTCAGGATGCCATTGATCGACTGACTCCTTTTAAGATCTTCAATGGTAATCGACCTACTAATATGATTCTTCTGAAAAAATTGACCCCCTACTCTCTGGGGATGTTGATTGCCGCATACGAACATAAGATCTTCGTCCGGGGTTATCTATGGAACATCTTTAGCTTTGATCAATTTGGTGTGGAGCTAGGGAAGGCCCTTGCCAAGGCGCTGGAACCCGAACTCACCGGGCCATCAAAGCCAGAGCTGCATGATCCATCTACCAATCGCCTGGTAGAACTATTTAAAGAATATAAAACCTATTAATGATTTTAAGACTGGAAGGCACTGTCAAACACTATGCATGGGGTGGGTATGAATACCTACCCAACCTCTTTAGCCAGGAGAATAAAGATCAAGAACCCTGTGCTGAGTACTGGCTTGGGACACATCCCGATGGAGATGCCCAAGTGATAGATGGCCCTGTCAAACACTTAAGCCATCTGGTTTCTCATCGGAACACAACGAAAGGAATTAAAGACTCCTTGCCTTTTCTACTTAAGGTCCTTGATGTCCGGGATATGCTATCCATCCAGTTACATCCCGACAAGGCAACAGCCGAGGTCGGATATCAGAGAGAAGAGACAGAAGGGATCGACAGAAAGGCTTACAACAGAGTATACAGGGATCAAAATCATAAGCCGGAGCTCATGGTGGCACTATCCGATTTCTGGTTGGTACAGGGCTTCAAACAAGAAAGCAAGATCAGGGAGACCCTCAATGACAGAGACGAACTAAAGACGCTAGTTGTTCACCTGGACCAGGGGGGCATCCAGTCCTTGTACAATTACATCATGACAGCTCCGCAGGATGAGATCAACCAATTGCTAAAGCCCTTAGGGAAACGGATAAAGCCACTATACGAATCCAATCAGCTTTCAAAGGATAATATCGACTTTTGGGCAGCCAGGGCCTTCCTGACATTTAACCGAAAGGGTATCTGTGACCGGGGGATCCTGTCACTATATCTTATGAATCTGATCAATTTGAAACCTGGCGAAGGTAGCTATCAGTCGCCCGGTGTCCTCCATGCCTATATGGAAGGTCAAAATGTAGAATGTATGGCGACCAGTGACAATGTGGTAAGAGGGGGTCTCACTCCCAAACATATTGACACCTCTCAGCTACTTGAAATCATCTCCTTTGATATGGGAGATCCGGAGATCATAAAACCCGGATCATCTGATTCGTTTAATACCTACGTCACGCCAGCTCCTGACTTTCAGTTGATGACTGTCACCAAAGCAGGAAACAGATCTCTCAACGTCAGTAAGCCCCGGATAATACTGGTTGTAAACGGAATATGCCGACTGACTACCAATACTGAGGAAGTCACTCTTGATAGAGGCCAAAGTGTGGTCGTCTATGACGAACCCAATTTGAGCATTGATTTACCGGATGATGGTCTCGTCATAATTGCCAGCGAAGGTAAGTAAACCAGGCCTCGTCATCAGATCGCGATCGGTGCGCTGACCATACTCTTCGGAATACCGTATCCTTCTACTAATAGTGAGACATGTGGGCGAAGCTCACTGCACAATCTTTCCACCTGTCTGCGTATAGCCTTGGTTTTGACACCTTCCACATAGTCATGTTCTAGATACCATCCTTTGTTACTTTCAATGGTATCCAGTGCGAATAACTGATAAATACGCTCCATAAATTCCTTCACATCGGTGTCTTCGATTGAGTCCAGAGTCTGTATAAAATGCTCAAGAATTTTCCGCTCGATGAATGCTTTTGCCAGTGATATCATGTGATTTTGCGTCCTTATAAAAACATCATAGGGTGTTATTCGCTTTTTAAACATTTCTCGCATACGACTACCCAGTGCGAAAAGAATCCGACGCTCCCTGTATTGAAAAGCATGTAAATGAAATCTATGATCCAACAGGTGATCTGCGTCAGTCTTTCGTTTGTACATCGGATTGATCGTGAGGAAAGAATCACTCACCTGATTCGCCAGATAGCGGATAGAACCCATGAACCCAGAATCACTAAACTCCTGCTTGAAACTGGAAAGCAACCCTTTAGACACGAGCTGCATCAACACGGTATTATCCCCTTCAAAGGTGGTGAAGATGTCCGAGTCAGCCTTTAAATCTGCAAATCGATTTTCCCAGAGATACCCTTTTCCTCCACAAGCTTCACGACAAGTCTGAATAGTGTCGGTAGCAAACCATGTTGCATAGGCCTTTACACCAGCTGCGAGTGTTTCTACTTCGCGTATTGATGATTCATCTCTATGAGCATACATCTTCACCAGTTCGTCCAGCATGAAGTGTGTAGCATAGGATTTGGCGATTCTCGGTATAAGCCTCTTTTGATGTGAAGGATAATCCATGATCAGCTGTTCTTGCTGATTGTCGGGACCAAATTGCCTGCGTTTCAAGGCGTACTTAGTTGCTATGTGTAAGCTGACCTTTGCAGCACTCAGTGCCCCTTTTGCCACACAAATTCTTCCGGCCACTAACGTGCCGAGCATGGTGAAAAACCGCTTGGATGGTTTGGCGATTTGGCTTTGATAGTTACCCTCCGGGGTAATGGTACCAAATCGGTCCAACAGGTTGGTCCGGGGTACTTCGACCTGGTCAAACCATATCTTTCCATTATCCACACCATTCAAACCCATCTTATACCCATTGTCCTCCACTCTCCTTCCGGGAAGCAGACTACCATTTTCACCCCTTATGGGTACCAGTATTGCATGAACACCCTGACTTTCACCATTAACAATCAATTGAGCAAAAACGGAGGCAATCTGACAATGGAGTGCATTTCCGATATACTCTTTTCCTGCCGCCTCACTGGGTGAATTGATAATAAGTGTATCTGTATCCGGCTTGTAGGTTGCGGTGGTTTCAAGATCCCGCACATTCGACCCATGGCCTGTCTCAGTCATTGCAAAGCAGCCCAAAAGTTTAGCAGAACCAGCATCCTTAAGATATAAATCATGATGTTTCTTGGTGCCGAGTTGATGCACACTTCCTCCAAACAAACCAAATTGAACCCCAAATTTGACGGCAAGACTCAGATCAAAATATGCCAGTGTTTCAAATACAGCAGCATACTTAATAATGTCATCTTCCCCTCCATATTCTTTGGGATATCCCAAGGCACCGTATCCCTGTGCTGCCAGCTTAGTGAGCCAGTCCAGTACCCGGTCACGATAGGCTTCTTTAGCCCTTATTGGTGAAATCTCAAAGAGGGGATCTGCCAGTAATTTTTTTAAACGATTGATGATCTCAGAGTTATCACCATCCTGCAGTGCCTGCAATTTGGCTGGATCAAAGAGATGCCTGAACTCTTTGGGTCCCACTGGTGGGTGAATGGCTCTAAACTTAGCCAGCCCCGGTATGTGAAGGGTTTTTTCCAACTTACTGAGGGCAGCACGGGTCTCTTCCTTCATGTACCGTGGGTGATCTTTACCTCCCGCTCTATCTGCCATGACCAGTCCAAGCTCCACAATAGAATCTATGGTGGCATAGTCTGTATCAACCGATATATCTTTCAGCAAAGACATCCACTCCTTAAAAGTCTGGTCATCGGGCCATTCTGCAGGATCAGTCCAATCCAGTAAGAGTGCTTTGTCTTCACTGGAGATTTCAGGCAGGGCCTCGATTTCTTTTTGAATGATGGAAACCTCACTGGGACTTAGCATACCATCTGCCCAGGCTACATATAGGAGGGGGATAAAGCTTTGAACAACAGGGGAATATTCGGATGTTGCAATAGAAGTCATCGGCAGTTTATTTTAAATCGAAACAATTTTTTAGCCATTTGGATCAGTAACTGGCTAAATAAAATAGGGACAATGCTATCAATAAGAGATTGAATTGAACTCACTATGGTCTAAAATAAAAAGTGTCGAGCAATTACTCTTTACTCGACACTATAGAGGTATGATTAGTAGTTTTTGGGAACCATTGCTAATCATTACCCAGCACTCACTACGACCTCAATTTCAAAATTGGTGCCAAGAGGAATGACTGAGTATTCATCTTAGTGCGCTTTTTTTTGCAATTTCAACTTCTTCAAAGTAAAAATGAAAGACAAACCATGACACTACTAAAGGGTAAAGTATGCCTCATCACAGGAGGAAGCAGAGGAATCGGAGCTGGAATCGTTTCGAAATTTGTAGCCGAAGGAGCCACCGTTTTCTTCACCTATATGAGCTCATCGGATCGCGCAGAACAATTGATCGCTTCACTAGGTGACCTCCCCGGTAAGGCTATTGCTTTTCAATCCGATGCATCAGTTTTTGCCTCTGCGGAGGCGGCCGTAAAAAAAGTAGTGGATGAGGGCGGAAGACTTGATGTACTGGTAAATAATGCAGGCATCACTCGGGACAACCTCATGCTAAGAATGAGTGAGGATCAATGGGATGAGGTTGTACAGGCAAATCTCAAGTCCGTTTTTAACCTCAGTAAACATGCTCTGCGACCCATGCTTAAAAACAGAAGCGGGTCCATCATTAACATGAGTTCTGTCGTTGGGGTGTTTGGCAATGCGGGTCAGGCAAATTATGCCGCATCCAAGGCGGGCATCATAGGATTTACTAAATCACTGGCAAAAGAGGTCGGATCCCGAAGTATTCGATGCAACGCGATAGCACCTGGATACATTGAAACTGAAATGACTGATGTCCTGGATGAAAAGGTTAAGGAATCTTTTCTCAGTAACATTCCGTTAAATAGAATGGGTACAACCGAGGAGATCGCAGATTTGACCGCATTTCTGGCTTCAGACAAATCTTGCTACATCACCGGACAAGTCATCAGTATATGTGGAGGATTAAACACCTAATATTTTCAATTATCTTCATTGCATTTCTCGGAATTGGCTGCATCCAGCAGTCCATCTTGCAGATCACTGATGTAAAACAACTTGAAATTACCTCTCCCACCGATGAAGTCTCCAGAGGTGGCAGTAGTTTGTGTTCTGACATTGAGAGTTATCTACCAGATACCAATCATCTGGACCACAGACCTATGCGGTATCTGAGAGTGAATGTTCACTTCATGAACTCTTCTGACAGCACTAAGAATTACAATGGCGCCCGTGGAAGGAAATATGCACGTGAGTTGATTGACGAAGCCACTAAAAATCTGGAACAAAACCGGAAAATGTCATTACCAACCGGCAATTCGACGCCTGTTTATCCCGTGCGGTACCGCTATGTTTTGTCGTCTTCTCAGGGTTACGAACAGGATAGTGCAGTGTATTTCCATTATGATGACGACTTATTTTCATTTGTGAGCAGAGGCAAGAATCGCAATAACTACAGTCGCGATGTGATAAGAACGTATGGAGTGGGATTGGATTCAATCATCAATCTCTTCATCATGCCGCATCATCCCGATAGTATTCTGTCAGAGACCTACGATGTCACATCAGCAGGTATCGCCCTGGGCAGTGGTGTAAAGTTGTCTGGCATCTTTGAAACACGAAAATCCGCCCGGTCATTTAAGGGTCTGGTCAATCATGAAATCGGTCATGTTCTTGGGCTCCGGCATACCTGGAATACTAATGATGGTTGTGATGATACTCCGAAGAATCCTAATTGCTGGAATACCACCGATGATCCCCC
Organism: Bacteroidia bacterium; assembly: GCA_030432855.1. Classification (GTDB taxonomy): domain Bacteria; phylum Bacteroidota; class Bacteroidia; order Chitinophagales; family Saprospiraceae; genus JABDMH01. The sequence goes on along the minus strand of JAUILM010000024.1, from coordinate 11,020 downwards.
TTGCGACACGATGGCGTCTAATAACCTAATGGATTACAATGCCCATCAGCACGCATGGTCCCCCTGTCAGATCGGTATGATCAATCGGGCCATGAGCCGAGAATCGGGTCGTGTACGAAAGATGCTAGTGGAAAAATGGTGCTCTCTGGATCCAGAGCAGAATATCCTCATTGAGGATAGCATTGTATGGAACGGTTCCCGTGATTTGAATGGAAATCTTACCATAGGGCCTACAGGATCCCTGATCATCCATTGTCGTGTATCCATGCCACCAGAAAGCGAAATAAATGTGTTGCCCGGTGCGAAGCTCGTACTCCGTGATGCCCGACTTCACAACGCATGCGGAAAGGAGTGGAAAGGGATCAATATACACTCCAGAGGCAAGTTAGCAGCTACCGTCTTGTACGAAGGGAGCAGCATACTCGAAAATGTACCTTCGGCTGAATCAGTACTGCCATCAGATGTTGAATAAGTACTCAGAAATAAGTAATAACCTGAGTAGACGTCTTTTTACTAAGTTCTGGTACCTGGGCAGCGGGCGAAGGATATCCAACGGGAAGTAATAAGAAGGCTTTCTCATTCTTGGGGCGGTTCAACACTTTTTCCAGAAAATTCATGGGGCTCGGTGTATGTGTGAGCGTACAAAGTCCGGCCTGGTGGATGGCTGCAATCAGGAATCCCGCAGCTATTCCCACGGACTCATTTACATAGTAATTTTTGGCCTTCTCCTCCTCAGGCAGCAATTCATAGGTTTGTTTGAACACTACAATAAGCCACGGTGCGACCTCCAAAAAAGGTTTCTCCCAGGTCGTACCAAAGGGCTCTAGATCCTTCAACCACTCATCTGACATGCGGCCTCCATAGTTGAGCTTTTCTTCTTTCTCAGCTGCGAGACGTATCTGGCGCTTCACCAATGGATCCTGCACCGCACAAAACGACCAAGGTTGTTTGTTAGCACCTGAAGGCGCCGATGATGCCGTCATAATTAGGTCTTCGATCACGCTTGCCGGTACCGATTCAGCTGAAAACTCCCGGACTGATCGTCTTTCTTCCAGTAGCTTCCTAAAAGAATGTGCATCGTGTCGGGTCTCATCCTGACTCTTTCGTATATGATTTAGCTTTTTAAAAGTCATCTCAACCTCTCTTACAGATCGCCTAATTGAGGTCTGATCACCACTTCTTCAACCACCGCCGCCGGTGAAAGGGAATACGCACCCCACATGGTATCCGCAATATCCCTGGGGTCCATCAATCGCTCTTCTGGTAGATCCACCCCTTTCCAGGAGTCGGACCAGGTAGCTCCAGGCAGTAGCGCTGTAACCCGTATTCCCGACGTTTTCAATTCTTCACGAATGGCCTTGGAAAAGCCCAATAATGCAAACTTAGAAATCGTATAGGATCCGCCATTAGGATAGGCAATGAGACTGGCTACTGAACACATATTAAAGATGTGAGATCCGGATCGAAAGTATTTGGACAGATATCTCGTGAGGTAATATGCGCTGTAGAGATTTACCTGTACCATTTCTTCCATCTGACCATCCGGAGCTTTTAAGATCTCTCCTGGTTGAAAAATTCCTGCGTTATTGACCAGTATATCAACATGCGGCCATTTATTTTGAATCATCTGGGCAAAAGTCCAGACCTCATTCTTCTTACCTAAGTCTGCCTCTTTTGTGATCACCTGGACATTGAACTCTTCCAGCTCAGTACGCAGGATATCAAGGTCTTCCGGGTTTCGGGAGCATGTCGCAATATTGAATCCTTCTGATGCTAATTTTGTACAGATGGCATGACCAATTCCTTTGGTGCCACCCGTAATCACTGCATATTTTTCCATCATCATTGTTTAAGGAAATGAAATGGAAGAATGTACCCTAACCGTTTTTAAAAGAAGTTTGGTACGATTTTCCAATCATTTAGTCTCAGTTTCTCTCGTCAAATAAGGGCGACCTAAAAATAAACTTATTTTAGCGCAACCGGTTTTATGAAGATATGATTTCAGGACTTCTCTATCATTTTGGCCAATACCTTATCATGATGCGGGCAGCGTTGGCAAGGCCCGAGAAGATTAGCATGTACTGGAAAGAAACTCTCCGCCAAATGCATGACATTGGGGTTGGGTCGCTAATCATTGTCATGCTGATATCCATATTTATTGGTGCGGTGTCTGCCGTCCAATTTGCGTATCAGCTCGATGGCACTTTGGTACCAAGCTATTACATCGGATATGTGGTGCGGGACCTGACCATCATTGAATTAGCACCAACCATTACGTGTCTTGTCCTTGCCGGCAAGGTGGGTTCAAACATTGCGGCTGAGATCGGCGGTATGCGTCAAAAGGAGCATATAGATGCAATGGAGATCATGGGAGTCAATACCGCGGCCTATCTGATAACACCGAAACTTGTAGCCGCTCTGGTAATGATTCCTCTATTGGTCGCAGCAGCATCTTTTTTGGCAATCATGGGTGGATATGTGGCCAGCGTACCAACGGATCTTGTGACCCAGGCAGACTATGTAAAGGGACTACGCTCTTTTTTCGTCCCCTACAACGTTACTATGATGTTTGTAAAAGCCTTTGTTTTCGCATTCATCCTCACCACGGTCTCATGCTACCAGGGTTATTTTGTAAAAGGAGGAGCCATCGAACTGGGACGGGCAAGTACAAATGCAGTAGTGGTCAGTGATATCCTGATTCTACTGGCTGATTACATCATTGCAATAATCATGACTCAATGATCCGGGCAAAAAACATCTTTAAATCTTTCGGTACCCAAGAGGTGTTAAAAGACATCTCTATTGATTTTGAGACAGGAAAGTGCAATCTGATCATTGGAAGGAGTGGCGCAGGTAAAACTGTTCTATTGAAAATTTTAGCTGGACTGCTGACTCCCACCCGTGGAGAAGTCTGGTATGATGACACAAACTTTCTGACACTGGGGAAGCAAGAAGTGAGAGAAATACGCATGAAAGTGGGCATGTTATTTCAGGGATCTGCACTATTTGACTCAATGACGGTCGAAGAGAATATTCGATTCCCACTTGACATGTTTACTAACAAGACTCGGAAAGAGAAATTAGACCGGGTAAATTATTGCCTGGAACGCGTCAATCTAAAGGATAACAACGATAAGTTTCCTTCTGAACTGAGTGGAGGAATGCAGAAGCGTGTAGGTATTGCTCGATCTATCGTGCTTAAACCTATGTATCTCTTCTGTGATGAGCCAAACTCTGGTTTAGATCCAAAGACTTCCATATTGATCGACAATTTGATTGAAAGTATCACTGAAGAAAACAATATCACGACTATCATCAACACGCATGATATGAACTCCGTGATGGAGATCGGGGATCGAATCAATCTGCTTTATCAGGGTAAGCTTGCATGGGCTGGCAACAAATCCGAGGTGTTAGAAAGTGATAATGAGCTACTTAAGGATTTCATCTTTGCCTCTCCTTTTCTCCAGAAGTTACGACAGGCAGCCCTTGAGCCTTAATAAGGTATATGATCCACAGTCATATACAGGCCAAAAAAAAGCCCGTGATTTGACATTTCAAATCCGGGCTATTCGACTAAGGTCTCAAAATAAGAAAACTACTTCTTTATATTAGCTCTATTCTAAGAGTATATGTTTCAAGAGTTTAAAGATTAACCTTTTTTCTTATAAAAAGGTTCACAGCTTAAAGATACATATATAAAAAATTACCAATTAAACTTTTAACAAATATATTGTCTATTAACGGAGAATACCAAATTTTAGGTGCTCTGTAACACAAAAACTTATTCACATCATGTCGATAACTGTTGAAATCAGCCTGTATCCGTTGCATAAAGACTTTGGCAATGATATTCTTAGCTTTATAAAACACCTGAAAACATACGATGATCTGGAGATACGCACGAATAACATCAGCACACAGATCACGGGGTCTTTCGACCAGGTGATGCAGGCTATCTCTGCCAGCCTTAAGGATACCATGGCGACTGCTTCCGATATCATCTCCGTAATGAAGATTTATAATGCATCAGTAGATCTTGAGTGGATCGATATTTGATTACACGGTGGGCTCTCAGCTAAGTCTGACAACAGGCTACTCATGCATCTTTTTTGTAATATTACATCGATGTTACTAAAGAGCCTGCTGATCCTCTTCCTTGGTCTCTCTGCGTGTAGTGTATCGCAGTTTAATCCGTTGCAATCCAAACGAGACTTCATCACTATTGGAACTGGAGGTGGGTTTGCCGGAATCGAGACGCAGTACCACATTCTTGATAATGGCCAAGTATATGAGCAAGTGGGGTTAGATAGTAGTCTGACTCAAATACAGCCCATAAAAAAAGAAACAGTGCAACAGGCAATCCACAATTGCCATCAATTCAACCTCTTTGACTACTCATATCAAAATCCCGGAAATACCTATAAATTTCTTACAATCCGCCACGAAGGTGAATCCAACCGGATCGTATGGGGTGGAAAATCACTAAAGGAAGTTCGCCCTGTGTGCATTCAGATCCATGATTTGCTGTACGGTATTATAATTCAAGCTAATGATGCTAAGGAATAATCTAGTCCTATTGTTTGTCTGCTTCTTGGGAAGCACCATTGCTCAGAATTCTCTCAAGGTATTTGAAAAGCCGGGAGAGGACATCTCTGGATACAAAATTTCGGGTATACAGCTGGATAATGCTACAACAAAGATTCGATCTACACGTCTGCAGTCGTCAGCCATCACCCCATCTACTATTCAGCTGTCAATGACAGAGGCCGGTAACTACCTATCTGTGCAAGATCTTTCCACCTCAAGAGAATCATCATTGTGGTTGAGGGGCGAAGTCTTGTCTTCCAGCAAGGCAAGGTCCACAGCCAAGTCGGAGCTGCGATCAAGCTTCACACGGCAAGCCCTCAAAACCCATGGGGTCGAACAGGATCTGGAGCTGGTAGTCACTAGAGCAGAAACGCGACAGGGCGTTCACCATACTCATTTACAACATCAGTTAGGTGGTATTCCTGTATGGGGTAGTGAATTGACTTTACACGAGAAAGGTTCCAATTACTCGCTGACCGGTGTTCTTAAGGGCATTAATTATAGCTCTTATCCTGAGCCCGTATTGAACAAGGAAGATGCAACTTCTATTGTAACAGGTGATTTGAAAAGACATGACATCTATCAGATGTCTGAAGAAAAAAAGCAGGAGTATCAGCATATACTGGAGGAAGATCAACACAAGCTGGTCTTGTACGAAACAGAAAAAGGACTCGAACCCGTGTGGTACATTCAGAGTCATCCGAATTTATCCACTCGTATAGAATATTTTGTGAGTGCCATCGATGGTCGAATCGTAAAGAGCTATGATAGTATCTGCAAATTGCATGATCACGAAGGGACTTTTAATGGTCCCAGCCAGGGATCTGGCATTGATTTGCACGGTGAAATCCATCAGTTACAGACCTGGGAGGTACAGGGCACTCAATTTTTGATTGATGGGTCACGACCCGATATGTTTGACAACCGTTCTATCATGCCGGATCAACCACTCGGTGTTATTGTGACATATGATGCTATCAACACATACCCAGGGAATGAAAATGATTTTCGATTTCGGGACATAGTTTCGACATCCAATATCTGGGACAATCCAATCGCCGTATCAGCTCACAATAATGCCGCGACGGTATATGAGTACTTCAAGGATAACTTTGCTTTCATTTCGGTTGATGGTAAAGGCGGTAATATCACTTCATATGTAAATGTTGTAGATGAACTGAATCGTAATATGGACAACGCTTTCTGGAGCGGAAAAGCTATTTATTATGGAAATGGTAATGTAGGATTTAGTGCACCGCTGGCAAAAGGGTTGGATGTTGCAGCTCATGAACTATCACATGGTGTGATACAACACACCGCCAATCTCACCTATTATGGTGAATCTGGTGCCATAAATGAATCCTTTGCTGATGTTTTTGCGGTGCTAATAGACCGTGAAGATTGGCTGATTGGTGAAGATATCGTAAATCCTAGTTTCTTCCGTAGTGGTGCTTTACGATCTGTTTCAGACCCCACTCAGCAACTGGGTTCAAATGATAAGGGGTGGCAACCGGATCACTACGACATTCGATTTATCGGAACCAAAGATCGTGGAGGTGTTCACATCAATAGCGGAATTCCCAATCGTGCCTTCTTTCTGTTTGCCTCACAAGTGGGTAGAGAAGTGGCTGAGCGTGTATATTTCACAGTGCTTGCCAACTACCTTACTCGTTCAAGTCAATTTGTAGATTTAAAAATTGCAGTAATAGATGCCAGTAGAACATTGTACAATGCACAAGTGGCGGATGCTGCCCGGTCGGCTTTTGATGCCGTCGGTATCATAGGAGAAAGTGAAGGAGAATACACGAAAGATCTTGAGATCAATCCAGGTTTAGATTTTATTCTGGCCGTGGATGAGGATCTTTCTGCTGTAAATATTGTGGACAATCAAGGTAATGCACTTACTACTACTCCTATAATCACTTCAGGAGTGACAAGTCCGTTATCTGTGACGGACGATGGCTCCCTCGTTGTATACAGCGATGGCAATCGAAGAATACGATCACTGGAGATCGATTGGAATACAGGAGATATACTGCCAGGTCCTATCAGTGAGGACAATCCTATCTGGCACAATGTGGCCATTTCCCGGGATGGTCTAAAGCTGGCAGCAACTACACAGGAACGCAATGATTCCATCTACGTTTTTGACCTGCTCAGAGGATCGTTTGTCATCTACGAGCTAACTAATCCAACCACAGCCGACGGAGTGGATATCAGTACCGGGGATGTAGAGTTTTCGGATGCTTTGGAATGGGATCACACCGGAGAGTTTCTACTGTACGATGCTTTCAATAAAATTGATAAGCTTTCTTCAGATGCCGCCATTACTTACTGGGATATTGGCTTCATCAGGGTATGGGACAATGATATTGATGACTATGGAGATGGATTTATTACCAAGTTATTTTCTGGCTTGGGTGAGGGTGTCAGTGTAGGAAACCCCACGTTCGCCAAAAACTCTCCCTACATTATCTCGTTCGACCTGCTTCAGGACGATGAGCAGGGTGAAACGATGTACCTGATTGCAGGTGTCAATATTGAGACAGGAGACCTGGGCTTGATGTATGAAAATAATCGCCCCGGTTATCCCAGTTTTTCCAATGCCGATGACCAAATCATATTTGATACGGAAGCCAGTGGTTTGTTCAGTTCTAATACTGTAATCGCAAGGATCAGCATCGATGACTCAAAAATATCAGGCGTTGGTGATCCCTCGATTTTCAGGGACTTTTCACGGTGGGGCGAGTGGTTTAGTAACGGTAGTCGTGATCTATCTACTCCCACGTTGGAGATAGATGGTGAATCAAGGGCGCTCACAGTATATCCTAATCCATCCGCATCCATGATATCCATCAGGGCTGACTGGTTAAAACCGACTGATCATCTCCAGTGCCGCATTCTGGGAGTCGATGGGACCGTGCATTTGACTGAGAATATACATGGTGTCGATCAGGAATTTCAATTGGATATCCGCAGTTTGTCTTCTGGCTCGTACATGATGACTGTTGAAATCTCGGGTGAGGAGGTAAGCTTTCCCATCATAAAGCTTGAATGATAAAATGACCTTGCAAAGCGATACCTTACGTTTTCAAGTTTCGTAAACCCATGTTCTGATATGAAGATCCTTGTCATAAGGTTCAGCTCGATTGGTGACATCGTACTGACGACACCGATTGTTCGATGTCTTGCCCGACAGCTAAATGCTGAGGTCCACTTTTTGACAAAGAAGTCCTACGCATCTATTGTAAGAAGTAATCCACATATTGATCGGGTACACAGTATCCAATCTTCTGTGAAAGAAGTAGAGGCAGACCTGAGAGCCGTGCAATTTGACCACATCATCGATTTACACAAGAATCTCCGGAGTTTTCAGGTCAGGAGAATCTTAACTGCGAAATACCATACTTTTTCAAAGATTAATCTGGAAAAATGGATGGTAGTGAATCTCAAATGGAACATACTGCCAGATCTACATATCGTGGACCGATACTTTGAGGCGGTCAAATCACTGGGAGCGAAAAATGACGGCATGGGTCTTGATTTCTTTACCGATGGTATCGAAGTCCAGTCACCATCTCACGAACCCTTTATGGCTTTTTCCATTGGAGGAGCACACGCTACCAAAAGGCTACCCCGTGAAAAAATTAAAGACATATGTGGCCGCATCAAATCAAGAGTCATTCTCCTGGGTGGTCCTGAAGACCATAAAGTGGGAGCATATATAGCCAGAGACTTATCACATGTGGAGAATGGAGCCGGGAACTACTCACTACAAGAAAGCGCATATTTAGTTGATCAGGCACAGTTAGTGATTACCCATGATACAGGTCTTATGCATATTGCTGCAGCTTTCCGGAAACCTATCATTTCCATTTGGGGCAATACGATACCGGAATTTGGTATGTATCCTTATTATCCCAGCAATGCTCGAATTCCACATCACAGATTTGAAGTAAAAGAGCTTGGATGCAGACCCTGCTCAAAAATTGGACACGCATCCTGCCCGAAAAAACATTTTAAATGCATGGAAGATCAGGATGTAGAAAGCATTGCACGGGTGGCCAATCGTTTATTATCGGAATTAATAAGTGCTTGATCTACTATCTTTATAGTTTTATCTTATTATCACTATATTCTAAACTCTCACACCCTTTTATTCATTGATACAATAAGCAGTCTTAACTAAATAAAGAATAATGAATCAATCGAAAATCACAAAATATGCTGTCCTGGGGTTTCTCCTGTTGATGGTAATACTTACTCTTTCCAATTCAGCATTTCTCACCATCAATCCTGGTGAAAAAGGCATCCTCTTTAAGAGATTTGGAGGTGGCCTTGATACTGAAACACAGTATAATCAGGGATTCCATGTGGTCATGCCCTGGAATAAGATGTACATCTATGATGTGCGTATCCGAGAAGGATTTGACAAGATGGAAGTTCTATCTAAAAATGGTCTGAACATTGCCATTGAGCTTTCCTACCTGTACAGTCCCGTGTCTGACAAGATCGGATATCTGCATGATGAAATTGGCCCTGACTATCTCAACAGAATCCTGATTCCTCAGGTTCGATCAGCTACCCGGGAGGTCATCGGTAAATATCTCCCAGAAGAACTGTACTCCACACAACGTGAAGCTATTCAGGATGAGATCTTTGACGAGACTAAGAAATCGGTTTCTGAAAAATACATCCACCTGGATGCCATCCTGATTCGTGAGGTAGAGCTTCCCGTGACACTGCAGGAAGCCATCGAGCGAAAACTTAAAGAGGAGCAGCTATCCCTCGAGTATGAATTTAGACTACAAAGAGAGCAGCAAGAAGCTGAGCGATTAGTAATCGAGGCAAAAGCGAAAGCCGAGGCTAACAGAATTGTAAGCTCAAGTTTGACAGATCGAATATTGAGAGATAAAGGCATTGACGCCACGCTGGAGCTGGCACAATCACCCAATTCAAAGATTGTGGTAGTAGGTAGTGGTGACTCAGGACTACCACTGATTTTGGGTAACCAATAAAAGCAAGGAAAATACGCTTTCTGGAAAGGGGCTACACGCGTTTGTAGTCCCTTTATTTTTTCTCATACTTTACATCACCTCCAATGATGGTGTAGAGAACCTCAGCATCCAGAATTTCTTCAGGCTGACAAGTCTTAAGGTTTGTATCGAGAATAATGATATCCGCTAATTTTCCAATCTCCAAAGAGCCTTTGATATCCTCCTCAAAGGCGGCATAGGCGGCATCGATGGTATAAGATTTCAGTGCTTCTTCCCTGGTCATCGTTTGCTCAGGAAAAAATACCATCCCATTATCCACTCTTCGTCGAGTCACCGATGCATATAGTGATGGCAGTGGATCCACCTTTTCAACCGGAGCATCCGTGCCATTGGCAATGATCCCACCAGCATCCAGGATTGACCTCCAGGCATAAGCACCATCCCTTGCTCGTTCTAATCCTAATCGTTTTTCTACAAATGGCGCATCCGAAGTACAGTGAATAGCCTGCATGGCTGCCACAACGCCCATCTCAGCCATTCGACCAATATCCGAAGGGTGCATATGTTGTGCATGTTCAATTCTCCAGCGCAAATCATCTTGTGTCTCATCATGGTATTGCTGGTAAATATCCAACACCTCACGATTTGCTCTATCTCCAATAGCGTGTACACACATCTGGAGGCCGTTTTTAAATGACAAATCTGCAATCGCATTCACCTCTTCAATCGTGGTCGTATTTTGGCCAATAAAATCAGCTTTATCACTGTAAGAATCCAGCAACCAGGCTCCAAATGAACCGAGTGCTCCATCAATTGCGGCCTTGATGGCACGTACGGTCAGATAATTATTTCCTAACCCAATCAGCGGAAACTGATCCAGTCGTCCCTCCAGCACTTCGGAACCATGTCGAATCATCACCCACAAGCGGAGATCCAGCGCCTGATCAGTTGCAAGTTCTCGGTATCGTTCGATTTCTTCAAAGCTTGACCCGGCATCTTGAAAGGAAGTAATACCTTTTGATATACATAGATCCGAAGCTAATTGTACACCTTCATACCATTGATTTGTCTTAATAGAATCGGCAAGGGTTGATTCATATGCCTCATACGCACGCATTATCAGTCCCTCCGCATTTTCTTCAAAAACTCCGATTGCCCCACCTCGCACATCTCGGACGATCTCACCACCCGACGGATCCGGCGTTTCCCGATTGATCCCGGCGGCGTCCATAGCCGCCTTATTTGCATAAAGCGCATGGCCACTGGCATGAAAAAGTAGGACCGGGTTTTCGGGGCTAATTTCACTTAATGCCTGATGAAGTGGATATCCATGCACGTGTTCATCGGGAGATTCTGTCCATTTCTCCTGATGCCATCCTCTTCCTAATATCCAGGTACCCGGTTCTTCATTCGCCACCCTGCTCTGGACAAGG
>JAUILM010000752.1 GCA_030432855.1 Bacteroidia bacterium | reverse complement strand
TAAAAATAATAAGGCTCTTCTGCTTATCAGGAGAGCCTTTTTTTGTGCTCTTCCTGATGCGGCTCTTGATAATTTTTTAAAACCATAAAAAGTAAATCATGAGCAACATTACTGACATTTTACATGCTATCCCTGCTGACCCACTTACGGGTTCTATTACTGTACCTGTATACCAAACATCAACCTTTGTGCAGGAATCTCCGGGAGTAAATAAAGGGTACGACTATGCAAGGACTGGTAATCCCACCCGCCATGCACTGGAGACTTTAGTAAATAAGATGGAACACGGCCATCAGGCCTTTGCCTTTGCTACCGGCTTGGCTGCTATCGATGCAGTATTAAAATTACTTAGCGCTGGAGACGAAATCATTGCGGTAGATGATATTTATGGCGGAGCCTTTAGGTTATTCAATAAGGTATATGCTAAGCTGGGCATCAAAGTCCACTATGTAGACACCTCTGATCCTATCCAGATTATTTCAAGGCTATCGGATAAAACAAGATTAATATGGATCGAAACTCCGACCAATCCCACATTGAAAATTAGCGATATCAAGAGTATTGCAAACATTGCAAAACGCACGGATGCATTATTGGTGGTAGATAATACATTTGCAAGCCCTATTAGTCAAAATCCTCTACTATTAGGAGCCGATATTGTAGTGCACAGCGCCACCAAATATCTGGGAGGGCACTCTGACTTAGTTGCAGGCATTGTCGTGGCCAAGGACAGAGAAATCGCTGAGCAAATAAAGTTCATCCAAAATGCTTCAGGGGGCGTACTATCTCCCTGGGACTGTTTTCTTGTGATCCGCGGTATAGAAACTATCGAGCTTAGAGTACATCGCCAGTCTGCCAATGCCCTGGAAATCGCGAAATACCTGCAAACACGACCGGAAGTATCCGCAGTATACTACCCGGGACTGGAGGACCATAAAAACCATTTGATCGCAAGAGATCAACAGAATGGAATATTTGGTGGTGTGGTCTCTTTTAGTCTTACCGAAGATTCCTCTGAAAATGCGATCAGATTTGTGGAAAACACTAAATACTTCAAATTGGCAGAAAGCCTCGGGGGCGTAAAAAGTCTGGTAAGTGTTCCCTCGTTGATGACCCACGCATCCATTCCACGGGATCGAAGGTTACGAGCAGGAATTACGGACTCTCTGATCAGACTTTCCTGCGGCATTGAGGATGTCAATGATCTAAAAAAGGATATTCGAAACGCACTTCAATTTGTAAATAAATCGATAAAAACAGAAAGCGTATTCAGCAGAGCTTAGATGTATATAGGGAGAGGGCGACGTAATGCTCTCTCCTGGCATCTGCTCACACAAAGTGTTTCTTGAGAAAAAATCGGGCGGTAACAAATAGTAATATTACCAGGTACAGAGTAGCTGCCGCAGCAAATCCCAGATAAGGCAGGTCAGCTATCATTTGATCTGCCCCTTTAAAAACATAGTACGTGGGTAGAACACTGAAGATAAAGCGAATATCAGATTGGATAAAAAAAGCAGCTAAAGGTAATAACACGATGATATTGAAGACTTTGATATAAACCAGTGCCTGCATTCTATTCCTGGCAAAGATATTTATCCCCAACACGTATACAGGTACGACCAATGCACTAACAAATGATATAACCAGATTTTCCAAAAATCCGATCTGAAAAAAGGGTTGCAAAGCCAGTAACACCAGATTTAACAAGACCGTAAATAGAAAAGGAATGGTCAATCTCGAAGCCAGAAATTCAAAACTATTGAGTGGTACGATGCCATACACTTTATTTACTTCGGTTTCCTTTTCATCCACAAAAACTAAAGAGCTGATAAAGCAAAACAATTGGGTGTTTTCTATGATGCCGACTAAGATAAATACAGGTACGAAAGGTGCAATATTGGGATACCGATCTACCAGACCGGGTAAGAACCAGATAATTAAAGCAAACAGTAGTACCGGTAAGAACATGAAGCCACGGAGTGCAGGACTACGTAGGATGATCTTTATGTCAGCTATGGCGAGCGAAATCAAATGGTTCATAGTCTACGTATAAATCATTTTTCTATAGAATATTCTACGGGTAAGCATGTAAAACAAACCGATCCACAAGCACATTATCAGCATATGCAACCAATATTCGGATCCACTTTCACCCTTAAGCGCAGCATCTATCATGTCCAGACAGACTTGTATGGGAAATAAATAACGAATTGATCCCAAATGTATCGCACCCAGATAATTCAGCAACGGAACATTGACAAATGGAACAAATATCGGAATCGACAAGATGGCAAATTTCATGAAATCATTGCTGTAGGGTACCATTAGGACACCGATCAGGGCGGATAGAATCGTCACTCCAAATACTCCTACCGAAAAGAGCACCACATTAAATGCCAAACCCTTTACAATCCAGGCCAATAGCACAGAAAGAAAGAGCCCCAGCAAGGCAAGTACAATCAATCGTGCCGTGATGATAGAAAAGATCTCCAGGGGACCCACGGAAAGTGCTGACCAGATCTGATGTCTTTGCTCAATAAATATTGAAAGCGCTATAAAGAAAAAACCTATGATAGCCGGATCATTCATGATCATGAATATCAGGAGCTCATCGATATACGCAAAATCATTGAAAAAAAACAGGACCATTCCATATATCACGGTGATGCCCACACTAATGGAGATTACGTTGTTTTTATTTAAGATCAACGTCTGCCACTTTAGCTGATTGATGAAAGCCTTCATGGTGTTAGTGATTTACCCGTCACTTCAATAAACACTTCGTCCAGCGAGGCCTCCAAAGTACGTATGGATCGAATCGTATTATTCTTAAGGTACTGGAGAAAATCAGTATTGGTTCCCAGATCTTTCAGCGCAAACTCCCTATCACCTTCAGTTTCTGTTCGTACCTGAACCGCCGCTTTTCCATATTGCCGCTTCAGGTTTGATGGTGTGTCAATAATGCGGATACTCCCATCTGCAATAAATGCGACCTCATCACAAAGCTCGTCAGCGGTGTGCATACTATGAGTAGTAATGAAAACTGTCTTCCCTCGATCTTTTAGTTCTCTAATTTGATTACGAATATTTTTAGCATTGACCGGATCCAGGCCTGCGGTGGGTTCGTCAAAAAAAAGAATTTCAGGATCATGCTGGATAGCACGTATAAAATTTAAGCGCATCTTCATTCCTTTCGAATATGCCTCGACAGGTTTGTCCATATCCCCTTCCAAACCTACCCTTTGAAAAAGGTCATCAATAGGAATTAATCGACTTTTATCATAAAATGATGCGAAGAGT
>JAUILM010000023.1 GCA_030432855.1 Bacteroidia bacterium | reverse complement strand
ATGTCGGCTGAATTGCACCAGTACATGTGCAAATTGAGCGCCACATATTTTACGGATGGCAACTTCCCTGACCCTCTGCTGAGCAATAAAAATTGAAAGTGCAAAGAGACCATTAAAGGAGATAAGGACCGTAAGAATGCAGAGGAATGAGAATAATTTTGCCTGAATTTTCTCCTGATCGTATTGATTGCTTATTTCCTCATCGAGGAATTCGTAGTAAAAAGGTTCAGTAGGAAATTGACTTTCCCAGGAGTTCCTGAGAGTTGACAATGCTTCATCAATATCCTGTCCTATTTTTACGGTGAGCTGGTCTGGCTCCCCCAGCCGAAATAATTGTGGAGCCACATCAACGTAAAGGGGCTCCTGATAAAAATCTTCCACTACTCCGACTACAATTAAATAGTTGGGATTTCCACTACCACCTAATCGGATATGATGACCAATAGGATCCTTGAGCTGATAGACTTCCACCAGTTTTTCATTGACGATCACTGCCTGTGCAGAATCCAGCGCTTGCTGGATGTCAAAGTTTCTTCCCGCCTTAATTTCTAAATCGAGCGTCTCAAAATATTCAGGGGATACCCTCCCTCTATAGGCAAATATTTGTTTGGGAGCACCTTCACTGATGGCACTAATCGGGCCTCTGACCATGCCACCACGGCCAGGGATGAAATCAGATTTACCGCTTTCCAGTACAAGAGGAGAAAGGCTGATTTCTTCTTCAAATGCTTGCCACTGTGTAGCTCCTACGGAGTTAGGTTTATTTAAGAGTACCATATGCTCCTGGTCAAATCCCAAATCTATATGAGTGATCAGATGAATTTGTCGGTAGATAGTGGCCGTAGAGACTAACACAAAAATCACAGCTACGAATTGGATGATTAGTAAGTTTTTTTGCCAGCTAGCATTTCTGGAGGTGACCGGATTTAAAGTAGTGGATGGCCGGACGCTCACGTATTTAAGGATGGGATATGTACCTGCCATACCTACAAAAAATATGAAGGTACCAATGCCTGCCAATACAGCAGGTGACTGTGTCAATTGCCACATCTCGAGGTGTTGATCGAGTAGGGGATTCAAGAAAGGAAGTGTGAAGGAAAGTATGAAAATACCTAGAGCAGTCGCCATAGAAATAAAAAGTGCGGATTCAAAAAGAAACTGTTGCAGAATGTGCCATCTGCCGGATCCCAGGATTTTCCGGGTGGCTACTTCATCGAGTCTCGTGCGGACCTGAGCGGTGAGTATATTACTATAGGTGATGCCAGCAATGAGAAGTATCAAAATGCCAATGAGACCAAAGACTTTTATGTATTCTGCTGATCCGGAAGCATGCATATGTATATCGGTAAGGGGCACCAATGCATGAATGCCTCGTTTCAGGACAGGTTCTCGATCACTATCTAAGTGATTATCATAAATGGTGGCTAGTTGCTCCTCTATGAGAGGAAGATTCGGTGAATGAGTAAGCAGCAGGTAGGTGTAGGCATTAAAACGATTGAAATAATATTGATCTCGCTGTCTATCTGTACCCGCAGACAGCAGTATTTCGGGACGAAAGTGACTATTCTCTGGCAGGTCTTCATATACTCCTACTACAAGAAGATCCCGGGTGGTGGACTGTTCTGCGCTGAGGTTGCTGTGTATGGTAAGGCCGGATGCATCTGGGGTGCCAAAAATTCTCTCCGCCAGTGATGTAGATACCAGGGCAGTGTTTGGTTTCTCGAATGAAGTCTTTTCACCTCCCGAGCGAAAATTGAGTGTAAAAAGATCCAAAAAGGATGCATCAGCTGCATAAGCCTCGTTCATTTGTAAGTTTGAACTGCCGGAGCTAATTTCAAACGGCCCATCCCAGAATTGATGGATTCTGCAATAGGATTCTATGCCCGGTATTTCAGCATGAGCAATCGGAGCCAGATTCATGGGTGTGGTGATCCAATCAACTGACAAGTCCTTTTCATGCGTGATAATTTCCGGTGTTTCAATGCGATATATTTGATCATGAAGAGTATGACTTTTATCATAACCCCATTCGAATTGGATATATAGAGTGATCATCAGTACGGTGGCGATGGCCATACTGAATCCTAAAAGATTTAAAGTCACTGAAGTGGTTCTTTTCTTTACCTGTCGCCAGAATACTTTGAGATAGCTCAGAATCATAAGTGAACGTCTGTTAGTAATAAAATCAGAATGCGATTTCTACTCATTGAAATGCCAATAAGATACTGTATTCTATCGTCAATGTTGTATGTTCGACCAAATGCTGAGACAAGTTGAAAACAGATCATGAGGGAGTTTTTTAAAAGGCATCTCACGAAATGGATCCCGCTCTTTTATTTTTTGAGTGGGTTAGCCTTTCTGAGGTTACATCGCCCCTTCTTCATGTCCCGGATTGATCCAGAGTACTTGCATCTTTTCAATGGAATGAATTGTGCTATTCTCAATTTCAATAGGATTGGTCACTATGATCAGCCGGGAACGCCCTTTCAAATATTAACAGGAATCTTTATTCGGATCACTGAACTGCTGGTAGGAGAGGGTGGCCTGATCGAGGATGTCATCAGAAACCCTGAAAAGTATCTAATGGGCTGCTGCGTACTTCTACTTGCACTATTCTCCTATGTGATTTTTAGGTTGGGGAAGAGCCTCCTGGACGATGGAAGACCTGTTTCTGAAACACTGGGACTGCAAATGGCGATTTTTGCATTTCCAATTTTACATGAACTCCCGTTTCGATATACGACTGACAGGATGCTGACGCTGGTGATGCTTCTGCTCATTATGGTGATCTGGAGATTTATTTACAGACCTGGATACCATGAGTCTAAGTTTGCATTGGTTTCCGGGATGTTGGTGGGGCTGGGTATCATGGTGAAGTTCACATTTCTACCCTTTGCGATTCTACCTTTCCTGCTCATCGCTGTCTGGAAAGAACGACTCAAATATGTCCTGGCTGTCACGGGTACCGTCGGTTTGTTATTGATACCGATTCATAAGCGCCTGCCAAAGATATGGGCCTTCATAAGAGACTTACTTACACATGATGGCCTGTATGGAGAGGGTGATGCCACCCTATTAAATACCCATCAGTTTATGGGAAACATGAAAACCCTGATGTCAGAGCATCTGACAGCCATGCTACTGGTTCTTCTTGTGTTGGGTTTGGTGGTCATAGTGGGGGATCGACTCCAGACACATCCCTTGAGAAAACGGTTTATTCTGGCGAGCCTGCTTACCACTCTTATAACTATACTTATCCTGGCAAAGCATTACAAAACGTACTACGCTATGCCCCTTCTATTGTTGATCGCTTCTGGCTACTGGACCAGTATTAGTCAATTTCGGGACAGGAACCTGGTAAGAAAGATGCTTGGTGCATTATACTTTGTCATTGTAGCTCATAGTATGGGTGTGACGATATATGCGAATCGTGATCTGGCAAAGACGAATGCACCCTACTATCGCATGTATGACTTCATGCAAGAGAAGACCAGGGATGGGATCATTTTGGTTGAGCCTACATGGCTTTCCGCACCGTACCCAGGGAATGCCATAGTATTTGGAATGAGTTACGTCCATCATCATAACCAGTATTATAATATCCTCCATAGCATACGACCTAATCTAATTAATTGGGAAGGTCCGGACGGACCGTTAATGTACTGCAGAATGGTTGAAGTGGATCGCGAGGCCCTCTTCAGAAGCGGTAAGAACATTTATGTTGTGTCAACTCCCGGAAGACAGGCACCGACTCTGGGAGCCTATATTATTGATCGTGGGAGAGAAGCCGAAGTGTCATTCGAGGTAGATACCGTTTATCAGGATATTGAAATTGAGCACTACTTGATCCAATACCAACCTATCGAGTCATGGAAGCAAGTGTATGATATTCATTTTGACTTTGAAAGCACTTCTGACTCAACGGTTTTGAGCATGGATGGATCCTGGCAAATGACGGGACCCATGCATCGTATAAGAAAGACGCCCGCAGATGGATTGTATTCACTCTATCTGAACGATGACCTTAGAAGCTCGCCGTCCTTTAGCTTGCCTCCGCTGAAAGATGGAGACTATCTTGTGATTGAAGGGCAACGCTGGAGAAGTCACAATAAGAAGAAAGGTAGTTTCTATCTGTTCAATAATGAAAATGAAATCATTCAGGAAGCACAATTTGTAGATCGTGTAAGTAAAAAGTGGGAATTGATGAGAATGACTCGCCTTATCGAAGAGGCAACTGACAAGGAGCTGTTTATCCGCTATGATTTTCCGGGTACATTGGGGATGGGGGTCGATGCACTTTCTATAAAAGTATTTAGAAAGGACACGCAATAAAATTACGAATTACGCTATTCCTACATAGCATGTTTCTCCTATGGTCTGATTGTTGGAGGAATGGAAATAGAGCAGCGAGAAAACTGCTGCAAACAAAGCGACACACTTAGAATTTCACTTCTTATGATTTAATGTTCGGAATTTATGCGAAATTTTAAGTTCATGTTTCTGTTTTTAATGGTGCTATCCTTTACATCAGGTAGTGCCACCAATTATTACATCAGCAATGGTGGTAGTAATTCAAACAATGGTCTTTCTCCCGGTATGGCATTTCTTACTATCCAGCATGCCATTGATTCGGAGACGCTTCTACCTGGGGATAGTGTAATCGTAGCAGATGGAAACTATGCCGGTTTTGATAACCGGTCACATTCCGGGACAGCTGGAAATCCCCTGGTATTTTATGCATCTGGTACTAATGTCCGTATCACATCTTCGGGGCCCCTACGGGGAGACGGCATTAATATTGAAAACGTGGATTATAATGTTATAGATGGATTTATTGTCAATAATATGCCGGGTTCTGCAGATGGTATTAGACTGGTCAACGGTGATTTTCATGTGGTAAGAAATTGTACGACCATTGGAAATGGAAATCGTGGAATTTTTACGGGTTTCACAGATGACATTCTTATAGAAAATAATGAGTGTGCTAATTCTGTATTGGAACATGGAATCTATGTCTCTAACAGCTCAGATCGTGCCACGATCCGAAATAATGTTTGTTATGGTAATAATGCGGCAGGTATCCACATGAATGCAGATGTGAGTATAGGTGGAGATGGAATTAGTGATGGCTTTAAGATCTATGGAAATTGGATTTTTGAAAACAATCAGGCTGGAGGTTTAAATATGGATGGGATTCGTGATGCAGAGATATTTAATAATGTGATTTTTGACAATCATTCTGCACAGGGGATCGCATTATTTCAAATCGATGCTGCCGTACCTTCCACTGGGGCAAAAATATTTAATAATACGATCATAGTGCCATCAGATGGTCGCTGGGGTATATTGCTCAGAGATGGTTCACACGTGGGAGCTACAATTTATAATAATATTATTCTTACCCAACATCCATTCAGAGGATGCATTGCCACCTTTGGCACTACCCATCTGGAGTCTGACTTTAATGTCCTGATGGATAGAATCAGCCCTGCCGGTGATGATCCATCTGAAAATCTAAGTCTTTCGCAGTGGCAGTCCAATACAGGATTAGATCAAAATTCTCTGGTAGCAGGATCCTTTGATGATCTTTTTATAGACACCAGCATGCATGATTTTCACCTGAAGGAAAATGCGGTTGCCAGGGATATGGGAAGCTCAGATGTAGCCCCAATTGTGACCACAGATTTTGATGGACTCGAAAGACCTCTCGGAAATGGTTTTGATATCGGTGCCTATGAATTTAATGAGTTTCTTGTAAGTGACTGTGATCATGAATTCTTACATGTAAGTGTTCAGTCAGGTACTCTCTTTAATAGAGCTTTTAATATTACATCCGATGCAAACCTGACGAGTGGTACGATTTCTTTTACTGCTCAGAATAGTGTAAAGCTACTTCCGGGCTTCGAAGCAGCAGGGACTATTTTTAGTATTGATATTCTTGACTGCAGTGAGCATTAGTTTACCGGTTAGGTTTGATTCGAATAACTATGCTGCACTGTTGCTTTTATGTCATAATATACTTATCTTCTATGTAGGCTTAAGATAATTGTCTACCAACCTATTTATTTCTTTATTACCGAACTCACCTAGAACGAACGGACAGTTGCATCTGCTCATGAGTAAATCGTGAGGGATTTAGAATTTATCCTGTTAATTACCTTTTTCCAGATTCATTGGAAGATGGGTGCTAAATCGTTGTCAGATGAAAAGGTCTTCTCTATCACATGATTTTTGGTTAGTAATCCGATTCCCTTTTATGATGCTCTTGCTTCTTGCCATGGGATGCAATAGTGGTCAAGACGAAGTCACTGAAATAGTGTTGGCCTTTGGTCCCGATGATACGGGTACTCTTGAGGCACTCATCGATAACTATAATTCGGAAAACGGTGATAATATTCACGTCGTTTGGAAGACCGGTGCACGGTCTTCTGACAACTTTTACCATGAGCTGGTAGGAGAGTTTTCATCTGGATCACCCACTTTTGATCTTGTTGGGAGTGACGTGATCTGGACTCCTGCCTTTGCTGAAAATGGCTGGGTTGAAGACCTTACTGAAGAATTTTTCAATAAACATGAACCGCAGGATTTCATTGGAGGAGCTATGGAGTCTGTGTCCTTTCAACAGAAAGTTTGGGGCATACCCTGGTATACAGATATGGGACTTTTGTATTATCGAAAAGATTTTCTGGATAGTGTCGGAGTAGAGAATCCACCCACTACATGGTCGGAGCTGGCCTCTACATCCAGGAAAATCATGATGGATCAAAACCTGGAAAGTGGATATGCCTTTCAGGGGGCTAACTATGAGGGTGGCACGACCAATGCCTGTGAATTTATCTGGAATGCAGGCGGTGAAATTCTGATGGGTGATCTGTTTCAAAGTGGGGAAGGAGATAATCAGGAATTGGATGGAAGTGTAATTACCGTAGACAGCAGAGAAGCTGCCCTGGGCTTGAGCGATCTTCAATTACTCATAGATGAAGGAGTAGTTCACCCTGAGATAGCTTCATTTAGAGAGAGAGAAAGTGCAGACGCTTTCAAGAATGAAGAAGTGGCCTTTCTGCGTTCCTGGACCAGTTCTTATGGATATTTGTTGACGCCTGATTCAAAAGTGTCTCCGGACCAACTCGGTTTTTCAATTATTCCCACTTCAGGAGAAGACCATCAATCCTACAGTTGTCTGGGTGGTTGGAACCTGATGATTCCCAAGGGCCTGGACAATGAAAAAAAAGAGGCAGTTCTTAAGTTTGTGGATTACCTGGCGAGTAGTGAATCGCAGCAATTTAGAGCGGTGAATGGTGGAATTTTGCCTACACTACAATCTTTGTATGACGATGCACTTTTCCTTCAGAGAGCTCCGATTGTGGACTTTGCCAAGAACTTCATTCCCTACTTAAAGGAACGGCCTAAATCTCCTGATTACATGAAAATGTCACCGATTATATCCAAGACATTTCATCAGATATTGAACCATGAAGGCCCGGTTGATGATCTTCTGGCTGATCTTCACGGAAATTTGCAGAGTATCGTGCAGGAAAATTGATCAAAGTCATTCATCGCGCAATGATTTTATGGGGCTGGTTGTAGCGGCCTTTATACTTTGATAGCTCACAGTCAGGAAAGCAACTAACATGGCCAAAAGACCTGCTATGATAAATGCACCATACGGCATATCCGTTCGGTAGACAAAATTGTCAAGCCAATTTCGCATGAGGTACCATGCTATAGGGGTAGCAACCAGGAGTGCTATAAAGATCAATTTTAAAAAGTCTTTTGACAGCAAACCCACGATGTGATAAATGGTGGCTCCCAGCACTTTTCGAACTCCGATTTCCTTGAGTCGTTGTGTGGCTGCATGAGTTGCCAATCCGAACAATCCCAGGCAAGAAACCAAAATAGCAAGAAACCCAAATCCTTTTGTAGTGGCGGATAGACGTTCTTCATCACCATAATGTTCTGCAATGGATTCATCAAGAAACTGCCCATCCATTACTTGCTCGGGCAGTACCTCATCAAATACTTGCTGAATAGCTGACAATGTTCCTTTTAAATCGCCAGGTCGCATCTTGACACCGGCCTGCCAATAATAACTTTTAAAGGTCGTCATCAGTAGGGGTTTATATGCCTGTCTGACCGAATGGGTGTGGAAGTCCTCCGTGACACCCACGACCTTGAGATCATTACCACTGACACGCACCGTTTGATTTAGGATGTCCTCTGGGCTATCAAGACCCAAACGTTCCACTACTGTCATATTGACTACCGCTTCTCGCATGGTATCACTTGCGGTCAGCCATCGACCTGCAATTGGCTCAATACCATACGTCTCACTGTAGTTTTCGTCACAAAACTTCATCGTCATGGCATACTGCTCGTCTTCCGGTCTGGATGCATATCGGAAGTTGGTAGCCCAGGTGTTGCCCGATAGTGGTTGATCACTGCTTAAGCTTACCGCTTCGATATTCGGTATTTGTAGCAATTTATTTTTTAGTGAAGATTGTCGGTGTAGTGTGGCAGAATCTACCTGAACACCAAAGGTGTACACAAGATCATCACTAAATCCCAGATCTATTTTCTGAATATAGTCCAGTTGCCGAATGTTTATCAATGCAGCAATGATGAGACCCTGGGCAATGACAAATTGAAATACGACGAGAGATTTTCGCAACCTGCTACCTGAGAGTTGGGAATTACTGTAATTACTTTTTAATGCTTCGACGGGTCGAAAGCGTGACATGCTCAGGGCAGGGTAGAGGCCTGCGAGTAGTGTCACTGATACACCGGTGATCAACAGGAAGGCGATAATACGATAGTCAGACAAAAACGGTAGCTCATTGGGTACTTCAGAAATATGTTGTAACAGGGGTAGGCAAAACGTACTTATAACCATACCCAGGATCAGCGCAGCTGCCACAATTAATCCCGTCTCGGTGAGAAATTGGTGGGTGAGTTGCATTTTTGAACTTCCCAGTGTTTTTCTGACTCCCACCTCTTTGCTCCGTAGCGTAGATTGAGCCGTAGCAAGATTTATGAAATTAAAACAAGCCATTACCAAAATCAGTATTCCTATAGCACCTAGTATACTGAGTCGTTTTTTGCTGATACGATGTGTACCTGAGTTTTGCCATTGTTCGCTGAAGTGAAGATCGGATAGTGGCTGCAGAGAGTGCACATGATCCCTTGTGCCATTGCGACCCACATATTCCTCTGCACCAATGCCAGCTATTGCTTCCTGCATTAAATCCCAGTCTCCAGCATCCTCCAGCAAAATATACATTTGATCATTAGAGCTGCAGCTATGCCATCCTTCACTGTAGAAATAATCTTCAGGATTTGCTTTTAGTGTCTCATAACTAGCTAAAAAAGGAAACACGAAGTCTACATTTTCGGGAAGATCTTCCATGACACCGGTTACCGTGAGAGGAATCTGATTGTCGAGTAGTAGTTGTTTTCCCAGAGCCTGATTCCAATCTTCAAAACATTTGACAGCCCAGGTTTTTGTCAAAACAATATTGCCGGGTGCATCAAGTGCATGAGCCTGATCTCCCACGATCCACTCAAAGTCAAAAATGTTTAGAAAAGGAGTTTCGGCAAAAAAGGCGGTTTCTGCATCAGCTACATTAAATTTTTTCGAAGGTATGTTGCTATTTTCCGAGGGGACCGTTAAGGTTGGCCATAATTCCTTTACCCGGGCTAGTTTTTCAATACCCGTAATGCTGGATTCAATGGCATCTCCGGCTGGTTGTGGCAGGCAGGTAGTATATCCTCGATTGCCCGAAGCATTGACATCCTGTCGTACAACCCGGGCAATCCGGTCATAATTTTCAAAATCTTTATTAAAGCTTAATTCGAAAGAAAGCATTCTGAAGATGAGCAGTACAGCTGCAATCCCGATCGCCAGTCCAATAATGTTTATGCCGGTATAGACCTTATTTCTTCTTAGGCTTCTCCAGGCGATTTTAAGATTATTGAATATCATGTTTACTTGTTTTTACTTTTTTTTTAAGATCTATTCATCTTTTAATGCATGAATAGGGGAAATGCGTGCCGCTCGATAGCTTTGAATACTTACGGTGAGAAAGGCAATAAATAAGGCCAGAAATGCACCTATGATAAAAGGCCAGATTTGCATCGGTATACTATAGGCAAAGTTTGTAAGCCATTGTTTGATGGCGTACCAGGCTAATGGTGTAGCGATTAAAATTGAAACAATGACCAGCTTTAAGAAATTTCGGGATAGCATAGTGACTATGTCAAGTGAAGAAGCACCCAGGACTTTTCTTACCCCAATTTCTTTCATTTTTTGCTCGGCTGTAAATGCAGCAAGCGCAAGCAAACCCAGGCAGGCAATAAAAATAGCGATGATCGTAAATAGGCTTGATACTCTTCGGGTAGTGATTTCCTTCTCGTAGAGATTGGCCCATTCCTGATCCATAAATGTAAATGAGAAAGGAACTTCTGATTCCATAGATCTCCAAAGCGATCCCATCGAAGCCAGCGTAGACTCGACATCTTCGCTTGAAATCCTGACAGATATTTGATTATCAATGCCCGCTCCTAAGAGACTTCTTTGATTGTGAACAAAAAACAGTGGTGAGATTTTATGATGCAGACTTTGAAAGTGGAAGTCTTTCACTACTCCCACTATGGTATAATTATTTACTTCTCCAGGTACCGTATTGAGAAAATTATCGCTGCTCGTGACACGCTTTCCTACTGGATCCTCTAGTCCCATTTCGCGAGCTGCGGATTCATTGATGACAAGAGATAAAGTATCCATAAATGACTTCGAAAAAGATCTTCCCGTCACCATTTCCATATCCATGCATTCAATATATCCCTCATCGACAATGAGACCACTACCCGTTGTCATTTCGTTGGCACCATTAGCTTTAAATGATATGCCAAAATAGCCCTGGCCGGGTTGGGAGTTACATCCACCGACGGCGATTACATTAGGCAGTCTGAGGAGTTCATTTTTAAATGACTCACTTTCGATCCGGTCAAGAGCTCCGGTAGTATTCAGATTTATGACACCATCTTTTTCAAACCCCAGTGATTTATTCTGTGTGAAAAGCCATTGCTGGTATACAAACAGACTGGCCACAATGAGAAATACGGAGATACTGAATTGAAAAATGACCAGACCATTTCTCACGGATCTTCCTTGCCTGGAATGAATAAGTTGTCCCCGCATCACCTCTACGGGTTTAAAAGAAGACAAGGATAGTGCTGGATAGAGACCGGCCAGGAGCCCCGTCAAAAGGGCGACCACGATCACCATCGAAATAAACCTTCCTTGCAGGACGTCCTGAAGGATAAATTGCTTGCCGGCCAATGTATTGAAATAGGGTAATACGGTGCTGGTGACACCCCACGCAAGTACAGTGGCACAGAGGCTGATGAGGATGGCTTCCATTAGAAACTGTGCTCCGATGCTTAATCGATTTGAGCCAAGGGTTTTGCGTATTCCCACTTCACGTCCACGTCCTGCAGATCGTGCCGTAGCCAGATTCATGAAATTGATGCAAGCAATAATGAGAATCATGAATGCTATGATGCAAAAGAAATATACCCTGCTCTTCGATCCGGGTACACGCATTTCAGCTTCGAGATTGGAAGTAAGATGAATATCATAGAGTGGCTGGAGAAAATACCGATACCCGTTCCCTTGAGCCTGGTATTCTTCATAGTTCACTCCAAAGTGATTGAGCACCTGACCAGAGGCATATTTTACAACCAGGTCGGGAAACTGACGCTCCACAACTTCGGGGTCGGTATTTTCTGTCAACTTAATATACGTGTAGGCAGAGAAACTCAGATAATTGGGTTGTTGCAGGAACGGTCCCAAACTGGATGAGCTAATGAGTATATTAAATTTGAAGTGCGAATTTTCTGGAATGTCATCACAAACTCCTGACACTACAAGTGGTTGATTTTGATTTAGGGGCAGGATAGTTTTTCCCAGGGGATCCGACTGACCAAAATATTTACGTGCGGCACTTTCGGTGAGTACCACTTGATTAGGTAAGTTGAGTACTTGAGATGGATCTCCCTGTAAAAGCGTAATATCGAAAAGCTTAAAAAAAGTGGAATCTGACCACATAAATGAGGACTCTTCGTACGACTGATCCTCAATTTTAAATTGAAAATTATTTCCTCCGAAGAAAAATAGTCGACACGATTCTTCTACGCTGCTGATTTCTTCTTTAATGGCCTCTCCATAGGAGTGTGGTATGATAGCATAGCTTCTTGATCTTCCCGGATATTTTCGCTCCAGACCTACCCGGTATATTTGATCTCCATCGCCATGAAATTTATCATAGCTCCATTCATGGTTGACATACAACATGATAAGCATGAAGCAGGCGAGTCCGATCGTAAGACCGACAATATTTATAATGGAGTAATTCTTATTGCGAATGAGGTTACGCCATGCCAGTTTGATATAGTTGGTGAGCATAGAAACAGGGTTTTATTCATCAAGAATAAAAAGAAGTCGATCGTTTCGGATCTAAGATTGATATGGGGCTGTTAGAACTATTGACTGGCACTAAGTGCCTCTGCCGTCTTCAGGTCATTTTTTATGAATCCATCCCATAACTCAATGACGCGATCTCCATATTTGATATTATTTTCATCATGAGTCACTTGAATAATGGTAATGCCTTCCTTGTGTAACTCGGCAAGCGTGTCCATGATAATCTTGCCCTGTGTCGAATGTAGATTTCCTGTGGGCTCATCCGCCAGTAGTAATTTGGGCTTGCCCACGACTGCGCGGGCAACTCCCACCAATTGCTGCTGTCCCCCCGACAACTGATGGGGGAACAAATCTTTTTTAGCTACAATATTGAATCGGTCCAAAATATCAGCAACAATAGCTCGTCGCTGACTTCTCGGCACGTTTTTGTAGAGAAGGGGAGTTTCGATGTTTTCATACACTGTCAGATCATCAATTAAATGATACGCCTGAAATATAAATCCGATATAGTGCTTATGAAGTTCAGTGCGCTTCCGTTCTCTAAATTTGTGTACAGGCTCGTCAAAAAAATAGTACTCACCATTATTAGGCTGATCCAGCATCCCTATAATATTAAGCAGGGTAGTCTTTCCACTTCCACTTGGCCCCATTATCGTGACAAAGGATCCTTCCTCAATATCTATACTGATATCACGAAGTACCCAGGCTTTCTGTAAACCCTGATTATAGAACCGCTCAATATTTTTCAATGAAATCATCTTGTCTGTTTTTTAATGACTTTGTACTTAATGCTAATAGTCCAGATTAGTGCAACTCTGAAAAGTTAGTAATTTCCAGTTCAAATCTCCTATATTCATCAGTGGCTCCCGATGCTTCATTTTCAAAAACTACGGCATAAGTGATCCTAACCAGCAGGTCTGTAAATTTAGGAGATTTATAGCTGACGACTTTTGCTTCCCGAAATTCATGTGGTCTTTGATCTGTTTCCTGAAAACCCAAAAGGGAGCTTTTTAACTCTTCAGTAAGTGTCTCAAAGTAGCTGGCATCACAGGTGTAGATAGAAATTGAACCCATATGATTACCACTTCTTACATTCACTTGATCCGGACATTTGTTTAGGTCCTCTCCACTGACAAAGGCGGTGGAGCCATCTTCTAAAACCTTTTCCTGAAATCCTCTCTCTTTTAATAAATCATAGAGCATCGTCTGATCCTTGATTCTGCTGCATTCAATCAGCTCATCAATGTTGAGATTTTGACTTGCTGCCATTATGACAGAAAAAACAATAGATAGCAGTGTGGTAGAGGTACGACTTTTTAGAGAGAAATTCATGTTGATGGCTTGTTCTATAAGAACTGCCGGACGACGTTTTCGGTGACTACCTGACCGTCAAGCATTCTAATTATTCGGTTTGCAAATTCAGCACAATATTGAGAGTGAGTTACCATAACAATAGTAGTACCAGCTTCATTCAATTGAGCCATCAGTCGCATCACATCATCTCCGTTAGAGCTGTCAAGGTTTCCTGTGGGCTCATCCGCAAGTATCAGCTTGGGATTATTCACAATGGCTCTTGCCACGGCAACACGTTGTTGCTGACCTCCGGATAATTGTTGAGGAAAATGATTTCGTCGGTGCATCATCTTCATATTTTCAAGCAACTCCTCAACGCGACGCTTTCTTTCAGCACTGGGTGTGTTGGTATAAAGCATGGGAAGCTCGACATTTTCAAAAACTGTGAGTTCATCAATGAGATTAAAGCTCTGAAACACGAATCCCAGGTTGTGCTTCCTCACATTAGATCGTTTTCTCTCGGGGAGATGTCCTACTTCCTGATCCAGGAAAAAATAGTCTCCGCTTGAAGGGCTATCGATCATTCCCAACACGTTAAGTAATGTAGATTTTCCACAACCCGAAGGACCCATTATGGCGACAAATTCACCCTCCTCAATGCTGATGTCCACTTCGTTCAGGGCTGTTGTTTCCACATCCTCCGTTTCGTAGATTTTGACAAGTTTGTCAGTGCGTATCATGCTCATTTTATCAAGATTTTATATGATTACTTTAGAATTAATTCGTCTTTATCACCGAAGTTTTCATAGCTGGAGGTAATGACTACATCACCTTGCTGCAATCCCTCCACGACTTCATAGTAATTGGGATTCTGCCGCTGAAAGCGTATATCTCGTTTTCTCGCAGTAGCTCCGCCCTCGTCAACTACATATACCCAATTGCCACCAGTGGTGGTGTAAAACCCGCCTCTTGCCACTAGTAGTGCTTTCTCTTGTGCACTTAGCTCCAATTTTACAGAGACAGTTTGTCCACGTTTGATTCCCGAGGGAGTCTCACCGCTGAATATCATATCCGCCGCAAATGATCCGTTGATTACCTGAGGGAAAATTTTCTGTATTGTCAGATTATACGTCTTTCCAGCAAATGGAAAACTGCCTTCCTGACCCACAAATACGCGAGATATGTAGAATTCATCTACTTGCACTCTGATTTTGAAGTCCGACAAGTCATCTATCTGTGCGATCTGACTACCTTCCAGTATCAGCTCTCCCAATTCACTGGTCAACCCCGATAGCTGACCATCAATGGGGGCTTTTATGGTAAGGTTGTCCAGACTCCTACGGGCGATCTCCAGATTTCGCTTCATCAGATCGAGCGAATTTTCCATCTGTTGTTGCTGTAATATCGTAGATAAACTATCTCGCACAATGGTCTGCTTGAGCAGATCTTTCCTACGGAGTTGGTGTTCATATTCGTCCTCCGTTTCCTGGAAGTCAACCTCGGCGATAACACCATCAGTATGTAGTGACTTGTTTCTGGCAACTCGCTTACTCAGTAGATCCAGCTGAAAATCTACCGCCAGAGCCGTTTCTTTCAGGTTAAGACTTTGCTGCTCCATGAGTAAAGAATTACTTCTTATTTGGTTGATTTGTGCCACGATATCCGCTTCCTGGTTTAGATAGTTCAACTGCAAGTCAGGATTCACAAGCTCCAGTATTCTATCTCCAGCCTTGAGAAATGCTCCATCTTCCACAAATTTGTTTTCAACCCTACCACCTTCCACCGCACCGATTAGTACTGTCTTGATAGGGAGTACAGCACCAGTCACCGGGATGAACTCCTGGAACGTCCCTTCGTGCACGGTGTCAAACAAGAGTCGGTCGGTCTCTACGTTTAGACGGCTGGTACCACTGGTTTGATACAGATTGAACAATAAATATCCTAGGACACCTGTTATCAGCACTATCGGAAGGATGCGCTTCCAGGTCCATTTCTTCTTTTCAATTTTTCTATCCATATGTTAATTGATAATACAATTATATGCCAAATTTATATATGACTTATTATCAAGCAATTACGAAGAAAGTTCATCGTTTTTGTCTCATTTACTTGTTCGTTGGCGCACACAAAGTGTCCGATTGCGAACACTTTTATATCTTTGATCCATGGCTAAGAAAGGCACCATTCTTATCGTAGATGACGAAGAGGATATCCTCTTTTCGCTGAAATTTCTACTTAAGCAACATTTCAAATCTGTTTTTACTGATCAAAATCCCTATCACCTACCACGCCTTCTACGTACATATGACCCGGATGTGGTACTACTGGATATGAATTTTGGAAAAGGTAGAGATTCCGGCAAGGAAGGTCTTGAATGGATAGGAAAGATAAAAGAAATTTCGCCCAACGTGCCCGTTGTGACGATGACAGCCTATGGTGACGTACAAATTGCCGTGGAGGCTCTGAAAACGGGGGCGCATGATTTCATTGAAAAGCCATGGCGCAACGAGAAGTTGTTAGCCACCTTACATGCTGCCTTCGAGCATGCAAGGTCAAATCAGAAAGTCGAGAAGCTGGAGAATAAGACCCGGGCACTGACGGAAAGCATGGATCAGGCGTTTAGTTCCACGATCATCGGCTCATCTAAACCGATGCAGGAGGTTTTTCGCACAATTGAAAAAGTAGCGGGTACAGATGCCCATGTGCTGATCCTGGGAGAGAATGGCACGGGTAAAGAGCTGATAGCAAGAGCCTTGCATCGTAAATCACAGCGTGCGGATCAGGTTTTTATTCCTGTGGATCTGGGTGCGATACCGGAGACCCTGTTTGAAAGTGAGATTTTTGGTCACAAGAAAGGAGCGTTTACGGGAGCTCATCAAAATCGGGTAGGTCGTTTCGAAGCAGCTTCAGGAGGTAGTCTATTTCTGGATGAGATTGGCAATCTGCCACTTCCTTCTCAGGCTAAATTACTGCATGCTCTGCAAACACATGAAATCGTACCGGTAGGAAGCAATAAGCATATCAAGGTCGATATACGACTGATATGTGCTACTAATATGCCACTCTATCAGATGGTAAAAGAGCAGACCTTTCGCCAGGATCTGTTATACAGGATTAACACGGTAGAAATTCAATTGCCTCCCCTCAGGGACCGGGAGGGTGATATTCCCCTATTGGTTCAGTCTTTTTTGAATCTTTATCGCAAGAAGTATCACAAACCGGATTTGGAGGTTTCTCCTTCTGCCATGCAAAAGCTTGAGGAATACCACTGGCCAGGGAATATTCGGGAATTAAGACATTTGGTCGAACGTGCTGTGATTATGTGCGATCAGGATGAAATTTCAGAGGAGGACATCATATTGAAGACGCCCAGCCAACAACAAGCGGAACCATCAGAAAGTATATCTACCAATCTGACGCTGGAAGAAGCGGAGGAGCAAATGATAAGACTTGCTATGAAAAAGCATCAGGGTAATATCTCCAAAGCGGCAGCTGAGCTGGGGCTTACCCGGACTTCACTCTACCGTCGTCTGGAAAAGTACGGGATTTGAAAGCTTTTTAGTGTAATTGATAAAAATCACGATCATTGAATCTATCCTTATCCAAATTTAGAATGCAAGTACTGCTTCGAGTCGCGTTACTCGTTGCGCTCCTGTCATTTGCCGTCCTGTTCGTATTTTCAAGGTCTTCCTATTTTCTGGGTGCTTTTCTTTTTTTTGGCGCTATTCTTACCATCATTTCCATTTTTAATCTTGTGAACCGGACCAATAAATATCTGGCCAATTTTCTCATGAGCATCAAGTATGATGATTTCGAAGCGCATTATTCGAGAAATACAGAAGAGAAGGCTGAGCGAGAGCTGTTTGGTGCATTTAATCTAATCAGCAGAAAATTTCAGGATATCCGGTTGGAGAAGGAAATTCAATTTCAATATTTCCAGACGTTAGTGGAGAAAGTTGAAACAGGACTGATTGGTTTTGACAAAGAAGGGAAGACTATCTTTATGAATAAGGCGCTACAATTTGCATTGCGCAAGTCATATTTCCCCAGTTTTTCCTCTGTCAAAAAATATGATGAAAGTCTTTATGATACGTTGGTAGATATGAAGTCTGGTGAACGAAAACTAGTCAAGAAAATTATAGACCAGGAAACGGTTCAACTCTCTGTTCAAAAAACGTTACTTAAGGTTAAAAATAATGAGTATACCATTTTTTCAGTCCAGAATATTCATGCCGAATTGCAGGCACAAGAGATTGTCTCCTGGCAAAAGTTGATTCGGACTCTCACCCATGAGATTATGAATTCTGTGTCACCGATTGTGTCTCTTGCCCATTCGACTAATGATCTGCTTAGTAATGAAGAAACCCTGGATGAGGAAATGAAAGAAGATATTCGGATGGCTATTCAGGCGATAAA
>JAUILM010000751.1 GCA_030432855.1 Bacteroidia bacterium | reverse complement strand
AACCAGTTTCGATAGTCTGGTGGTGGATCGGATAGCCGGGCCCCTGGGTCTTGACGATACGCGTGTATCACTAAGCAATGATCAGGAGCAGCGACATGCCACCGGACATACGAAATCGGGTAAGATGACAGGCCATTGGCACTTTGACGCGATGGCACCGGCAGGTGGTATCCACTCCAGTGCACAGGACCTTAGCCGATTTGTTCAGGCCAATTTGCTAACGGATCATAAGAAATTGAAACACGCATTTGAGCAGGCGCATCAGCCCCGTATTGATGTACCGAAAAGAGTGAAAAAGAGGGAAACATCAGGAGGTTATGGATGGTACACAAGCATCTTACCCGCCTCCAATCTGCCTGTGACCTGGATCAGTGGCAGTACGGGTGGATTCAGCACGTTTGTGGGTATGCTCAAAGACCTGGATGTAGGCATCGTCATTATGTCAAATAGCGCGAATGAAGTGACAAGTATGGGATTTGACATGCTGCAGACGATAGCCAACAAATACCGAAATGAGAAAGTAAAAAAGAAGTTTGTACTGGATTTTCCGGTGAATAGATCATATAATGACAAAAACGAAAGCGATGATTGAAGCAAAATTGTTTATTCGAAAGGGCGCTCTCGGTGAGCAAATCCGGTGGATGATTGAAAAGGAAATCGTACGTGGTGAATTACCCGTCAGATTGCTGACCATCACGGACGCAGCATCTTTTGTAGAGGAAGATGTTTCGGTGCTACCTACCTTGCTCATCAACGGCCAGCAGCTGGAGTATAAAGGTGAGTGGGCAGATATTCCCAAATTTGTTTATCAGGGTATTAAGATGATTTTGGAGGAACGAAAACATCCTGACCGTGTCATTTTAGTACCTACCGATTTTTCTAAAGACTCTGAGCATGCATTTAAATATGCGTGGGAATTGGCAAAAAAGATCCATGCAGATATTCAGCTTGTGCATGTCTTTTTTCCAACTGCCGGATCGGTGGATGGACTCATCTATGTGGACCCAGAGCTGGAAAAAACGGCCAAAGAGAACCTGGAGAAATTTGCCGGTCGCATGGCACTAACCCATTCAGATCAAATGCCGGGAAGTCCTCAAATTCAGACAGTGTTTAAGGTGGGACAGGTCGTGAAAGAAATTGAAACGCTTTCAGCTCTTCCTGAAACAATCTCTATCGTAATGGGTAGTACGGGAGAAGGGGATGTCTTTAAGCGCTTTTTCGGTTCGATTTCTACGGCCGTTACCAAGCATGCCTCCTGCCCTGTATTTGTTATTCCTCCGGATATCGAGTGGAAGCCCTACAAGCATATTCTATATGCCAGTGATGACACTACACTTGATGAGCAGGCAATTAACGCTGTAAAATATTATACGGGTGCGGCTGATTGTGATATCGACTTCGTATATATGTTTGGAGATGACAATGACTACTCTGATGATGACATGGAGGTACTTCATGAAAATAAATCCAAACACATCAAGGAGGTCATTTTGTTTGAAGATGATCTTATCGAAAGTCTGAATGAATATGCTGAAGATGAGTCAGTGGACCTGATTGCCATGTCCCGAAAAGATCGTACCGTGTGGGGCGACTTTTTTCACAGGAGTGCCACCCGGGCTATGACCATTAATACAAAATACCCTCTCCTGGTATTGCATGAGAAAGATATCAAGGTGATAAAAGAAACCGTGCAATCCTCATGATCCTTTTTAAAGTAATCTGATATGAAAAGAATACTCCTGGCAGTGGACCATACTAAGGTATCAATGAATGCACTTTCTTACGTGCTTGATATGACCATTGATGACAATCCGATGATCGATATACTACATGTGGAGCCCTACATTTTGTCGACGGGAGATACAGGGTACGATGATGTCGCCACCCATGAGTCTGTGACACAGCAGATTGAGAATCTGATATCAGAAACCATCAAACGGCCAATTGCTGGTGACCTGGCATTATTTTCTACCAGGGGAGATGTTGTTGCAGAGATCACGGATCAGAGCAAGGTGCACGCCTATGATCTGGTGGTGGTTGGGATGCGGGACAAAGAGCAAATTCTGGATCGATGGATAGGGAAGACTGCTTTGAAAATTATTGACGCTGTAGATGTTCCCGTATTGGTGGTGCCTGCTGGTGCCAAATATGACGGAGTGCATCAAATTTGTGTTGCCACCGATACAGACTCCATAACACCGGATATTCTGGATCAAATCAGGAATTGGAACCTTCCCTGGTTGGCAAGAATGAAGTTTTTGCATGTAAGAGAAAAAAGTGATAACCAATTTAGGCAAACAGCTTCAGGCATTGTTTCAGAATATTTCGAAAAAGATGAAGTAAACTTTTCCTTTGAAATCAAGGTCGTCGAGCACGATGATATCGTGGAAGTATTGATAAATGAAGCAGCTGAAGGAAATACCGATATGGTCATAGCTGTAGTGAAAGATCGTACTTTGTGGAACAAAATGTTTCACCGCAGCATCACTAAATCCCTGATACGCCAGTCAAAAATTCCTATTTTAATCTTACATAAATAAGTACAATGAATATCATTTGTCCCGTTGATTTTTCTACTACTTCTGTAGATGCTGCTAAATATGCTACTAGTCTTTGTACAGCATTAGGTGTAGATGAGCTTGAGATAGTGCACTGTATTACCCAGTCAAACCGAGCCAGTATTTTCAAGAGTGTTGATGAAAGTACCATAGACCGTGCTGAGATGGACCTGCAGACTTTGGTGGAGCATCTCACAAAAATCAACGATTCACTGTCCTACCGATATCGCATCTTCGTAAAGGACCCCAAGGAATGGTTGCCAATATACATCAAGGATGGAAACTATGATCTGGTAGTCGTCGGTACCAAAGGACTCAGCAAAGTGAAAGATATGACTGTGGGTAGTTTGACGGAGTCACTGTTCCGATCATTGGAGGTGCCTTTGCTATCCATTCCCGAA
Organism: Bacteroidia bacterium; assembly: GCA_030432855.1. Taxonomy (GTDB): domain Bacteria; phylum Bacteroidota; class Bacteroidia; order Chitinophagales; family Saprospiraceae; genus JABDMH01. The sequence continues at coordinate 343 of JAUILM010000751.1, read as the reverse complement.
GGTATAAGTTTTAGAAATCCGCAACACATTGTGCTCACCCTGGATGATCAACCCCTACAGGAAAAATCTCATTTGAGTGTCTTATTTAAGATCATTCAGACCTTCGATAGCGACTTGTCCCTATTGCACGTGCGAAAACCCGGTACTTCTGATTTGGATTATACCCCGGATGTACACGCGGTTTTTGGAGAGGTACGACATACGCTCACCACCAAGTATACCAGGACTTCAATTACCAATACAATTGATGATTTCTGCGTAAAGGAAGATGCTAATATCTTATGCATGATTCACCGCGATAGAGGATGGATGCTCAATATATTTCATAAAAGCATGGTGAAAG
>JAUILM010000750.1 GCA_030432855.1 Bacteroidia bacterium | reverse complement strand
TAGTTCATTCTCAATTCCTAGATTACTATAAACTTCAGTTATTCTGTCAAGTATATTTACTAGTGCATTAGGATCCTCACTAGTATATTTTAATCGAACAATTAGGAGAGCAGGATTTTCACTATACCCTTCCAAAGAGCCATGATTCCTATAGTCCAAGGTAAGTTGTTCTTCCAGTTCTCTAAGATTGAAGATCGTTCTGTTCTTCAAAATTTCATCATTGATTACGAAGAAAACATTATTAATGTTAGAACACCCAGTCGGTTGGCAATCATTATATATTGAGAGTTCTTTAATTTCTTCCTTCCCAGAGAATTTGAGAACGGCACAATTACCCTTACATCTATATTGAGTTATTTGATCAAATAGATTGGGCATGTCCAACTTCCTAATAGTATCCAAGTCTATCGTTTTGACCTTCATGTCATCATAGAATAATCCATATCTCAATGGTTCGATAGAACTGTGGCAATTCATTAGGAAGAAGCAAAAGGACACCACTAATATGTTCGCTAAATTCTTCATTTATCTATGCTATGGGTTTACCCTCTTAGTATTTAACAACAACTTCTTCGAAACTTACATGTTTAGCGGCAATGTATACATCATTTTCATAGTCTTCAGTTCTAAAAATGTATACTTGATATTCTTTTTCAATTTCAAATTTCAGATTTAGTTCAAGATTATGATCTTCTTCCGGTAATATGAATACTGGTTTCTTTGTATTTGAGTTCCAAATTTCAAAGAACCCATGAACACCGAAGATGTCTGTGAATACTATTTCAAGACTATGAGAATATACAAGATCGATACCACCGCCAATTTTGAGTGTTCTCCCATCGTAATTTAGGATGTAAAATTCAAACCAATCATTAGATCGAATTATTGTATCGATTTCATTTATTATTTGCAGCAATTTTAAATTTTTTTATATGATTGACAATACTTGTATCTCTTATTGAAAATATTTATGTACAATTTATGATGGACCGTAATAGAGCTGCTATAAAAGGAGTGGTACAGAAGGAGGGATTCCCTGCTCATTGTATCTTTTATGGACGATATCTCTGCAATCTAAAACTATGGTAGCAACCCCAGCTCCTGTAGCCCCTCCAGGTTTTCTTTCAGGACGATCTCCACATCCCTGTCCTCCACATGTCCGAGAATGCCAAATGGACCGTCATAGCCTGCATCGATAAACTTCTCAATCATTTGCTTTTCTTCCGATCCTTTTCCGATCGACAGGATTTTAGGGCCTTCCGGGTTCATCCCGTTTAGATTCACGGCTACCAGGTAGGGAAGCATAGCTGCAATGTTTGCATCCAGGTCTTCGAGTTGTGGGTGGGCATGATGAAAATTATAGACAATGCCCACATTTCTTTCTGGTAGCTGGTCGAGGACCTTCACCATATTAACGGGCTCACCAAACCAATCACCATGATTGTAGAGGGCAAGCTTACAATGTATGGCTTGCGCCCTGTCATCCAAATATGTAATCAGTCTTTTCAATTTGTCCATTGATTCTTCCCTGTTCAAACCCTCAAAGAAATCGGAGCCGATACCCAACCAGAAAGTAGTTTCAAGATTCGTACTGTCAACGGCGGCGAAAACGCGCTCATTAGCCTCATTCAAGGAGTCTGGCTGATTACTACCATCGACCCAGAGCCACATGGCTTCCACATCGATTTCATTGTCTTGTGCAGCCGTGATTTCATCCGTAAGTATGTCCAGATGCTTATCTCGCCAATCAATAGCATAGGATCCGATACCTAACTTCTGGAGCATAGCGATACGTTCTTCGGTATTTCTTTCCTTTGCATCATAGGGTATAATGCACCAGGCAAATATATCGTCCATCGGTATACTCTTCGATTCTTCTGTACAACCGATTGATCCAATCAGAAGTACCCCTATGAAAATTGAAAGACGTAAATACATTTTTAATGATTTCATTGTATGCTCTCTGGTTTTAAGCGAATGAGATTGATTACTTGGTTTCTAAAAATAAGAAACAGCAGGTCATGAACATAGGACACTTATCCTAGATGTTGGTTTGTCTGGGTTTCATTTTGATAGAATTGTTCAAAGTTCCCAGAGGTAGCAAAGTTAGAAGCAAGGCCAGAACCCCGGTAACGCCGAATTCATTCTGCTCCAACATAGTCAGTCTCAACAGCGTGTCGAAGTGATTTCGACTCTGACTTCATTTTTGAATCTAACTCTAATAAGAGCAGTTACCAAATAGGAAGTGGGCCATTGCATTGATTTTGGTTTATTTGTGGGATTTGATCATATATTGTGCTGTTCGTAAATCTGGTATATTTTAACCTGGTGTAAATGCTAAATTGGTTGAAATACGGTTAGTTAAAGAATTGGATAGAATTATTCCAAATGCCTCCGGCGGCCAACTTTTTGCAGAAAAAGTTGGGCAAAACTGCCTGCTGTCAGCCTTGGTCGGTCACACTATATGCTTTTTCGCTATGCTCTATAAACTCGCGCATCTCTACTTCCCTGCAATAAATTCTTAGAGGTTGGCCATTGCAGATTCTCCGCTCTAACTCTTTCTTTGGCTCATACAGTATAGAGCATGGCCGCTTCAAAACATATGTGCGACGCTCGCCCAATCCTGAAGGCAGGAATCCTACTCCATAAAAAGCCAGCCAAATCTTATAATAATCTTTCCTAGACTCCTGAAATCACTAGATGTTGGATAATATCCTCATTTATTGTTGTCTTGATTCGGGTCTGGTTAGCTGGATTTGAGTAGGCATCTGGTCCTTCACCTGTAACCACCATCCATACCCTATCGTCCAATAACGGATGCTGATCGAATAGAACTTGGAAATCGTCTTTCAATATTCTAATCATTCAAGGAGTTACCTAAATTAAACAAAACTCTCTACACTCAATGAATATATCAATTCAGGGTCTTCACAAGCAATATCCCAACGGAAATCAGGCTTTGAAAGATGTAAACCTTGAAATCAAGGAAGGCATGTTTGGGCTGCTGGGACCCAATGGCGCGGGGAAGTCGAGCCTGATACGGATCCTGGTGACTTTGATGAAACCCAGTAGCGGCAAGGTGGTGGTCAATGGACACGATGTCGCCAAAAACCGAGCTTATGTGCGGAGTATGCTGGGCTATTTACCTCAGGATTTTACGTTTTTCTCTAATCTCAAGACCTATGAATTTCTCGATTATGCGGCCCGATTAGCGGGTATGAACAGCCGGCGAAAGCGTAATGAGGCAGTCGACCGGTTATTGGAAGATGTCGGACTTTTTGATGTGCGGAGCCGAAAAGCCGGC
>JAUILM010000749.1 GCA_030432855.1 Bacteroidia bacterium | reverse complement strand
TCAATCGCCGATACACACAAGCGAACCTTGATTCAATTCTCTACTATGCTGTTTTCTTTCCGGTAGTAGATATCATTGCTGCCATATCACTGGGATTGATGGTCTGGTGGGGGGCAAAAGGTGTGATTAGTGATCAAATTTCTTTTGGAGCCCTGGTAGCATTTCCCATCTACCTCAATATGTTGTTTCGGCCATTGCGATTTATTGCCGATCGCTTCAATACACTGCAGATGGGTTTGGTCGCAGCGGACAGGGTATTCAAGGTGCTAGATAGTCGGGAGCAAATTGAAGATAATGGTTCAGTGAAACCGGATCATTTAGTGGGCAAGATTGATTTTGAAGATGTTTCCTTTGCTTATGATGGGGTCACTGAAGTACTCAAACATATCGATCTTAATGTGGCACCGGGTGAAACGCTCGCACTTGTGGGAAGTACGGGTAGTGGCAAGTCTACTATTATAAATTTGCTTAGTCGATTCTACGAGGTGAAGAAGGGCGCAATTAAAATTGATGATCGGGACATAAAGGATTATGACCTGATGGCTCTGAGAAATCGTATATCCATTGTACTTCAGGATGTCTTTCTGTTTGCCGGCACTATTTATGAAAACATCACATTGCGCGACGAAAATATCAGTAGGGCAGAAGTGGAAAAGGCCGCCAGGATGATTGGCGCGCATGATTTCATCATGGCCATGCCGGACGGATATGACTTCAAAGTGAATGAGAGAGGGTCTAATATGTCCATGGGCCAGCGTCAAATTATTTCGTTTATCCGCGCTCTGGTGTTCAAGCCAGATATCCTTATCCTGGATGAAGCCACCTCATCTGTCGATACAGAAACTGAGGCCATTATTCAGTATGCTATTGAGCAGCTGATTGATAAACGTACCTCCATTATCATCGCACATCGATTGTCTACCATTCAGCATGCTGATCAGATTGCGGTTTTGAGTAAAGGTAAGGTGGTAGAGTACGGAAAGCACGATGAACTGCTTACCATTGAAGATGGCTTCTACAGAAAGCTTTATGAGATGCAGTTTGCAGAGACTACCGCCTAGGATTCTTTGATATTATCTGGTTGATGACCGATGGTTAATGCCCGAAATTGCGGAAAACCCGAGGTGAAATAGCTGAACAAATCGAGCAAATCCACCGTTTGATCTTTAAACCCGGATTATGCATTAGACTTTCTATTGCGAGCCAAATCTACTGCAAAGACGGGCACATAAGTACTTTTTGATTCTCACCATAACGGTGGCTATGTTTGCGAGTCAAAAAGCACTTGGAGCACCCGTCTTTATTGTATCTTTTGCTCTCATGACCAAACCCTAACGCATAATCCGGGTTAAAATGAGACATTGGTTCGGGAGAACCTTATATTTATACAGCAACAGAGAGATAAGTAATGCTTGGCAGAAGGAATCGGTTCGAATTTAATACTCAAAATACCATTATCGCGATTGTGTTCCTCGCGGTCACGTTCTTTGCTTTGTTTTGGATCGCCAGAGGTATTTTTACTATTCTCACCTACGTTGCCCCCATTCTTCTACTGGCTACCCTGGTTATCAATTACAAAATTGTAGTCAATTATGGCAAGTGGCTTTGGAAGCAACTCCAGAACAATCCAATTATGGGTGTTATAGCCATTTTACTTACCATCATTGGATTTCCGGTAGTGTCCTTTTTGCTTTTTGGAAAAGCACTGCTGGAGCGCAAAGTGAAGCAGGTCGAGGAAGAGGTGCGAATGGAGCGTGAAGGTAATTTTGCTGACTATGAGATCATCGATGAAGAACCCCTGGAATTACCACAGAGACCCAGGGAAAGAGTGGAAGTGCGGCAAAAGCCCACTGATGACTATGAACGATTATTTGATTGATGTGGATTTACTTTGTGATTAGCCTGTTAGTGGCTATTTCCTATCTCGTCCTTCTATACTATTTCACAACATCCTGGCAGAAAATTCCAGAGTGCATCCTGGAAGAAAGCATCAGGACTTCACCATTGATTACCGTCTTGGTCTGTTCCCGAAATGAAGAGGCTACTATAGCATCTTGTATTAAGAGCATTTTGGGCCAGACACATCAGAATCTGGAACTACTGGTTCTGGATAATCATTCCTCTGACAATACGGTAGAGATCGTTCAATCTTTTGATGATGCAAGATTGCGACTTTATCAACTCGACAAATACCTGCCCGAAAAGACAACTTTCAAAAAGGAAGCACTGTCCTGGGGCATCGGTAAGGCAAAGGGGACCTATTATGCATTTACGGATGCAGACTGTATCGTCCCAAAAAATTGGCTTCGCCATCTTCACCAGAGTATGGAGGAGAGAGGACTGGATTTGGTCGTTGGGCCTGTTAGAATTTCGGAAGGAGAAAGATTTATACAAGTATATGAGTCACTTGATGTGGCTGGATTGTCCGTTGTGACTGCAGCTGGACTCCAGAGCTCCCTGTTGATATCCGGAAATGGTGCCAATATGATGGTGCATGCAGGGAAGTATGCAGAGGCGCAGACATCCATGCAAGGTACAGGCAGAGCCTCAGGAGATGATATCTTTCTGGTGCAGGAGATAGCGGTTAGGGAGGATACAAAGGTTGGCTTCTGTAAATCGCTGGGAGCTCAGGTTTGGACTCCGGGTACAAAGACTTGGGAAACTCTGATCCAACAAAGAAAACGTTGGGCGTCCAAAAACGGAGATTTGCCACACTTTCCGACCCGGATGAGCAGCCTACTGGTCTTTATAAATTCCACCTTGCTTCCCATCCATTTGATCTTGGCGTTTTTCTGGGGACTCCCAATGATTTGGTTATTTCTAAAGCACCTGACCATAAAATCGATCGCAGACTACATGCTACTTTCAGAGGGTACAAAATTCTTCCAAATCGATGTGAAGGCCCATCAATGGCTACTTAGTTTCCTGATTAATCCATGGATGGTCACGATACCGGGCATACTCTCATTCTCCCCAACCTATCGGTGGAAAGACAGGACTACTCGTTAGGAAACTTTGATCAACTAGACAGAACGACTCTAAGCTGTCCCGTCAACCTCGGTCTTTCAACAGCTTGCTATACGTCGACCTTTGCGTACTTGGCATTACGCTCGATAAACTCTCTACGAGGGGGAACATCCTCACCCATCAACATCGAAAATACACGGTCTGCTTCCAGAGCATCCTCAATAGTCACCTGGCGAAGCATTCTTTCTTCAGGATCCATCGTAGTTTCCCAAAGTTGATCGGCATTCATCTCACCCAGACCCTTATAGCGTTGAATCTTTATGGATGAATCACTGCCAC
>JAUILM010000748.1 GCA_030432855.1 Bacteroidia bacterium | reverse complement strand
CGGGCAGTGCCTCACCACTTGTATCACCATAGTCTTCTACATTGATCATCAGAGGCTCGCTTTTGTCCTCTTCTGACTTCACCGCAAGTTCATCCGATTTCTCTACCAGACGCGACGGATCCTCTTCGGGAAACGGATGAGTAAGTCCGGGTACTTGTATATTGGCCAGCTTTTCGTACTTCGATTTTTTGCCCACTTTGAGAATGCGGGTAATAAGCTTTCGACTGGCAGCCAATTCCTTCTGATCCACCTGCAGCTGAGCTCTTAGTTCACGGGTTCTATCGTCCAGCATTCTGGCTCGTTCTACATTTCCCTCGCTGGTGGCAAGATTGATTTCATCCTCCAGATCGTAGATTTCATTTTGCAGCTGATCCACCCGATCAAGGACGCGGGTTTCGTTCTTCACAGCGGCTGCCACATATCGTTGAAATGTCCTGTAATTCCATTCGTCGATGGGTTCCTCACGTATCGACTGATCCGATACGGCGGCATTGTCAAAGTTGATCTCAGTAAGTGGATCATCGGTGAGATAGATGGAATCTCTGGCTTCATAGTAGCGCCATGAACCATCTTCAAATTGCGTGATCTTCTCACCTTTGGTATTGGTAATGACTTCTTGCGCATGCAGCGAGGAAGTCAGTAAGGTGATAAGAGCACAGTGTAATAAGATCGGGATTGCTCTTCTCATAAAACTTGGGCGTATTTACGGGTTTCTATGTAAAAATACGATGAAAAATAGACTCTATTGTGGCCAAATCCAAAACATCTTGTACAGATCTTTGATTCGAGGGCATGAAACACTGCCTGTGTTTCTTTAGATTTACAACTTGGATAATATGTAAATAGCCTCGTACTGATACCGTTAATTGATATAGGATTTTTGCCCGTAAGGATTTGGGATGTCATAGATATTTTAGTCGTGGCATTACTTCTTTACAGTATTTATCGCTTGTTGAAGGGTAGTATTGCATTCAACATCGTGGTCGGCATATTACTGCTCTACGTCATGTGGGGTATCGTGGGCGTGTTGGAGATGCCTTTGCTGAGTGAGATACTGGGGCAGTTTATTAGTGTGGGATTCATAGCGCTAATTATCATTTTTCAGCCTGAGATCCGTCGGTTCTTACTATATCTCGGAAATACAACACTAAAAGGTCGTGCAGACTTTCTTCAACGCTTTCTAAATACCTCGCTTTCTGTCACACACGATGATCAGATTGATGCCATCAGAAGATCATTGATTAAAATGTCAAAGAGCCGCACCGGGGCACTCATTGTATTCCCCAAACAACTGGGAGAGGATAGTTCGAATGATTCAGGGCAGTATATAAATGCAGAGATAAGCGAGGATTTGATACTAAGTATCTTCAACCGCAAGAGCCCTCTGCATGATGGAGCCATGATCATTCATGGTGACAAGATAAAGCGAGTCAGTGTCGTATTGCCGATATCCAGCCGTTCGGATTTACCCGCAAAAATTGGATTAAGACATCGGGCTGCGATCGGGGCCAGTGAAAACTCCGATACTTCCGTATTTGTGGTATCTGAAGAAACAGGTCAGATCTCATTTGCTTTCAAAGGTGCCTTATTTCAGAATGTTTCGGAAGAACGACTAGAGAGTCTTTTACGAGAACACGTTTCCTGATCTACTGGACATCATCACGGTAAATTCTATCTTGTGCATCAAAAGCTAGATTCATTAGTATGCAACAAGTAATGACCTATATAAGTGAGAACAAAGAGCGATTTCTCAATGAGCTCCTGGATCTTTTACGAATCCCCTCTGTCAGTGCCAACCCGGCTCACAAGGATGATATGATACGAATGGCAGAGTCAGTGCAGGATCACTTACTAAAAGCAGGTGCGGACAAGGCAGAAATATATAAAACGGAAGGACATCCCATCGTATTTGGCGAGAAGGTCGTGGATCCCTCAGCGCCAACAGTTTTGGTCTATGGTCATTATGATGTTCAACCTCCGGATCCACTGGACCTTTGGGATTCACCTCCATTTGAACCTGTTATCAAAAAGACGAATATACATCCCGAGGGAGCTATTTTTGCCAGAGGTTCCTGTGATGATAAGGGACAATTTTTTATGCATGTGAAGGCTTTCGAAGCCCTGAATGCCACAGAGAAGTTGTCATGTAATGTCAAATTTTTGCTCGAGGGTGAAGAGGAGGTAGGATCTGATAATCTGGAGGAATTCTGTCGGACATATGCCGACATGCTGTCTTGTGATGTGATTTTGATATCCGATACATCCATTATCAGTAATGATGTACCCAGTATCAGTACGGGATTACGTGGTTTGAGCTATGTCGAAGTGGAAGTCACGGGTCCTAACAAAGATCTGCATTCTGGTGTGTATGGAGGTGCGGTGGCTAACCCCATCAATGTGCTTGCCCGAATGATTGCATCTTTAAAAGATGATAAGGAACACATCACAATACCCGGTTTTTATGACAAGGTGCAGGTCCTGTCAGAGGAAGAGCGATCCGCCATGAATGCAGCACCTTTTGATCTTCAGGAATATAAAGACGAACTAAAGGTAAACGATGTGTTGGGTGAAGAGGGATTCACTACGATTGAAAGGACATCAATTCGACCTACGCTGGACGTCAATGGTATGTGGGGCGGCTATACCGGCGAGGGCGCCAAGACAGTCCTCCCATCGAAGGCTTATGCAAAAATCAGTATGAGACTGGTACCCGATCAGGATCCGGATGAGATCACTGATCTGTTTATCCAGCATTTCGAAAAGATTGCTCCACCCTCGGTGAAAGTAAAAGTGACACCACATCATGGAGGAAAGCCTGCGGTGACTCCTACTGACAGCAAGGAGTATGAAGCAGCTTCCAAAGCGATGGAACAGACCTTTGGCAAGGTGCCGATACCTGTGCGGGGAGGGGGAAGCATTCCGATCGTAGCGCTTTTTGAAGAAGTACTTAATGTGAAAACGGTGTTGATGGGCTTTGGATTGGATTCCGATGATATTCATTCTCCTAATGAACACTATGGGGTATTTAACTTTTACAAAGGGATTGAAACCATACCGTACTTCTATCATTACTATGCAGGCAGTAAGGCTTGATAACCTATTTCGGGTATGAAGATCGATATTTTATGTGCTGTGCCCGGACTTCTGGAGGGCCCATTTGAGCATTCTATCCTAAAGCGTGCAGCGCAGAAGAATCTACTCCATGTCAGGGTTATTGATCTACGGACTTTTGGCTTGGGGAAGCATCATCAGATTGATGACTACCAATACGGTGGCGGAGCGGGCATGGTCATGATGATAGAGCCT
>JAUILM010000022.1 GCA_030432855.1 Bacteroidia bacterium | reverse complement strand
AATCCGCAGTTTGCTGGTGGTAGTTTATCCATCATGCTGGGATGGGAGGCACTCCGTATGGCGGGTGCGACCGGTCGACGAATGTTGTTGGAAGCTGCGGCTCAGGAATGGGGTGTAGATGTCTCTTCTCTGGACGCAAAAGATGGTGTCATAAGCGAAACGAATGGTACCCGCAGCATTGGCTACGGAGAAATCGCGGGGAAAGCAGTGGGCATCGAGGTCCCTGAAGAGGTGGCGCTAAAAGAACCTAAGGACTTTAAGCTGATAGGCACTGCTCAGAAGAATGTGGAAGGACCCAAACTGGTCACCGGTAAACCATTATTTGGCCTGGACTTCAAGCGGGAAGGTATGAAGCTTGCTATGATCGAGCACCCACCTGCTTTCGGCATGAAGGTGAAGGACTTCAATGTAGACGAGATCAAGGCTATGGACGGTGTCACGGATGCCTTTGTGATTGATACAAAGTACGATGATGAAGGTCGATTTGACACCAATGCATTCAATCAATTGATAGCCATTGTCGGTGATTCTACCTGGCAGCTTATGCAAGCTAAAAAAGCCCTCAAGCCTAACTGGGAAACTGAAAGCCCACTGGAAAGCTCTTCCGGACACCAGGCCAGCCTGGAGCGAGATATTGACCGTGGAGAATTGCAGCAGGAACGAGTAGACGGAGATCCGGATGCAGCATTCGCAAGTGCGGCCAAAGTGATTGAACGTACCTACAGTGCACCGATCATACCCCACAATACGATGGAGCCCATGAACTTCTTTGCAGATGTAAAGGAGAACAGTGTCGAGCTGGTGGGTCCCACACAAACTCCCAATAATCTGAAAGAATCCACCTCAAAGATGCTGGGCGTTCCTTTGGAAAATGTTTCTGTAGCAATGACCCGTATGGGAGGAGGATTTGGTAGAAGGCTCTATACGCATTATGGTCTGGAGGCTGCGGCTATTTCACACAAAGCAGGAGTGCCCGTAAAACTCATATACACACGTGAAGATGATATGACCTGTGGTATCTATCGTCCCTGCTACCGATCCACCTATAAGGCCGGACTGGATGAAAATAATAACCTGATCGCCTTTTCAGTCAAGGGTGTCGGTTTCCGGGAGGGTCCGGTATTTCCCAATCGTTTCCCAGCGGGAGCAATCGAAAATTACCGCGCGGTGAAACGTGTGTCACCTTCCAATATTTCTTTTGGAGCCTGGCGAGCACCACGGTCGCACTTTACGGCAGGAGCCGAACAGTCTTTCCTGGATGAAGTTGCTGAAGCCGCCGGAAAGGATCCCATCGAACTACGATTAGAATTATTTGAACGCGCTAAGAATAATCGTGTAGGTGATGAGTATGAATACGATGCCGATCGATATGCCGGCGTACTCAAATTAATTCGTGAAAAATCCAATTGGGGTACAGAAACACCAGGTGTACATCGCGGTGTGGCCGCCTATTTCTGTCACAATTCGTATGTGGCTGAAATTATGGATATCGTCATGGAAAATAACCAACCTAAGGTCAAGAAAGTATGGTGCGCAGTGGACTGCGGTATTGTAATTAATGAGGAAGGGGCTAAGAATATCATAGAAGGTGGTGTGGTCGATGGCATAGGTCATGCCATGTATAGTGAGCAGCAGTTTGAAGATGGTGCTCCTACTCATAGTAATTTTAATTCATTCCAACTAATTCGACACAGTCAGGCCCCTGACGAAATCGAAGTCTTCTTCGTGGAAAATGAAATTTCACCCACCGGTCTGGGTGAGCCCGGCCTTCCACCTGCCGTGGGAGCACTTGCCAATGCGTTGTATAAAGCAACGGGAGAAAGACAGTATCACCAACCTTTTGAGGCGCGAAGTAGCCTACTGGGTTAGGATGCAATAAAATATCAATTAAGTGGTAGTTCGCAAGAGCTATCACTTTTTTTTCAGTATTAATTTACTTTGCCTGCGTCTTCTTTTGACAGTGGATCATCCCCTAGTTTGGTAGCCGAATCAGAGATTCTGACCAAACCTTCCCCTTCGAAGGGGACTCTGACCTGCTTACTATTGCACGCCAAGTAATCAGAGCCATCTTAGTAAGTTTCTCAGTGCCCTCGAACGAGCAGTCCTCTAGTAGGCAGTCCTCTAGTAGGCAGTCCTCTAGTAGGCAGTCCTCTAGTAGGCAGTCCTGTGTTTAATGAGAAAAATAATACAAAATAATTTCTTAGTGCTCTCCAACACGAAACACGTAAGCTCTATTTGTGGCTCTAGTGGTAAAAAAGTCAGTCTTTCCAGTTGGCAGTTTTCCAGTTGGCAGTTTTCCAGTTGGCAGTTTCCAGCAGGCAGTCTCCAGCAGGCAGCTCTATGTTTACTGAGAAAAATAATACAAATCAATTCTTAGTGCTCTCGAACACGAAACACTTAAGCTCTCTAAAGGGCCTTAGTGGTAATCAAAATCAAGTGATCTCGCAAAACCCACAGAGCCCCCACCACAATTAACAATTAACCATTAATCATTCACAATTAAAAATTAACCATTAATCTCCGATTTTAAGATCACATGATTTACAGACACTCTTACTTTTAATGTCGGGATTGCCCAATGCATGTAAATCACTGCCTCCACCTAGTTCGAGATCTACCTTACCATTCAAATGGAGTGTCGCATCTGATCCCCCCATAAAACGGAGATCGCCACTTCCGATTTGAAAGGATTTTCCCGAAATATCACTTCCCCCACTTGCCACGATAATTGCTTCTGTGACACCACCTCTAAGTGTAGCATCTGATCCACCTGATAATTCCAATTTGCAGAAATCCCCCTTAAAATTACTTAACGAAAGATCACTACCTCCCGAAGCATTTACTTCCATCCTGTCAATAGACCGAAAATCGATATCAGCATCTGACCCTCCGCTCAAGTGCATCTTCAGCTCTTCCACTCTGAGTGAGCTAAGAGATAGGTCACTACCTCCACTAAGTCTTAAATTGAAATCTGTTACCTCCAGATCGCCATCTGCCTTTACATCTGATCCTCCCGATGCGGTGATACTTTCCAGATTTTCGAAAGTGAGATATATATGCTTTCGCTTACTCCTCCTTATCTGCACACCCTTTTCGAAATAGATTTTCAACACACCATTTTCCACTTCAGTCTTGAGCAAGTCTATGATATTTCGTTCAGCTTCGATGGTCATCTGATGACCCTGTCCCTGCTCCAGTATCAAGTCCCAACCATGGCTCGTCTCTACAGAAGAAAAAGGCTGTAAAGATCTTTGCTCGGTGACGACATTACCATCTCCCACGACCGATTGTGCATAGGTCACGGGCAGCATAAATAAAATAAGTACAAGAGTAAGAATTGATTTGATGTCACGCATGATTTACTTTTTAAGTTGAGTTTCATCCTTATGGACGGGATAAAGTTTCAAAAGTTGCACGGTTGTAGTGAAATACCGCTTTTCGATTGACTTGGTGATCTACCCCCAAAATAAATCCAATACTACAATTAGGAATATTGAAAAATTTTATTTTACTTGCCAATACTACGATTAGGAATTTAGATATGAAAAAGTACCCTCTGGGAGAATTCGAAGAAATCGTACTACTGACGGTAGGCATTCTTTATGACGAGGCTTATGGCGTAGCCATCAAGCAGGAGATGGAGGTGCAATTAGAAAGAAAAATAAGTGTTGGAGCACTGCAGTCTGCCCTACGGCGAATGGAAAAGAAAGGATATTTGTCCTCCCGTGAAGGAGAATCAACCTCCTTAAGAGGAGGCCGACCCAAGCGCTTTTTTACCATCACGGCGCATGGTAAGAAAGCATTGGTGCACGCTAAAGACATCCGGACAAAACTATGGAGTCAGATACCAAAAATTGCGCTCGATCTGTAGCCATGTAAATGATAAAAAAAATAGCCGATCGTTTCTTCCGCTGGTTCTGCCATCCGGATTATTACCCTGACATTCGGGGTGACCTGGAAGAGATATATCAGCATCAACTGCTGCAGCATGCCCGATGGAAAGCAGATCTGCAGTATACACTTGAAATAGCTCTACTTCTTCGCATTTCTCTACTTCGACCTATTAAGGTCTTCACATTAATGCAAGGATTTATGATTCGCAATCACACCAAAATGACACTCCGAAAAATTTGGAAGGAGAAATTCTACTCTTCCATCAAAATCGGAGGCTTCGCGTTAGGCGTTGCCGCCTGTTTACTCCTCATAGTTTTTCTCCGCCATGAGTTGAGCTATGACCGTCATTATCAGCAGACAGATGATATTTACAGACTACAGATGACCTGGCTAAATTATGACAATGCCCGGGGAGTGGAGTTCCCCGCACCCGTGGTCGACGTCCTTCGTAGCGAATTTCCCGAGATAGAGACGGCAGGGCGAATCAGTATGCCCGTCTTCCTTAGAGGTACCCGCAATTTGATTCGACCGGCAAATCAACAACAAAACTATTATGAGGAGGGTGTCTACTTTGTAGAGCAGGAGGTGCTGGACATTCTTGAAATACCAATGATATATGGCAGTCGGGAACACGCTCTGAATGAGCCCAATTCTATTGTCATATCGAAGACGGCCGCCGACAAGTACTTTCCGGGCATTGACCCTGTGGGAGAACAAATGATCCTCAATGACAGAGATACCAGTGCACTCACTATTGGAGGTGTGATGGAAGACTTTCCTCCCACATCACACCTATCTCATCTGCACTTCCTCTTTTCATTTACGGACCTTGAGTTCTGGCCCGGTGAGAGGACCAACTGGTGCTGCAATAATCATCGACTCTATGTGCGATTAAAGGAAGGTACCGATCCCGAGATCGTAAATACCAAATTGCAAAGTATACTTACCAAATACTATCTGCCCCGCATGCAGGAAGAGGGAATTACAAATCCTGAAGAAGAAATCGCTGCCATGGTAATGGGCTTGCAGCCCGTAAGAGATATTCACCTGGACGCAGAAGTATTTGATAATCTGCCGCATGGTGATCGGAGATTGCTTTGGATTTTTGCCTCTGCCGCTTTCTTAATCTTATTGTTGGCAAGTGTCAATTTCATCAATCTGTCAACCGCCAGATTCTCCAATCGCGCAAGGGAAGTGGGTGTACGGAGGACCGTGGGAGCCTTCAAAAATCAACTGATCGGACAGTTTCTAACAGAATCTGTGATCTATAGTTTGATTTCCTTTGTGTTGGGCTTACTTATCGCTGCGATCTTAATTCCATTCTTTGGCCAAATAGCGGGAAAATCGCTTTCGATTCCCTGGCAAGAGCCCATCTTCCTACCTACAGTATTAGTAGCCTCGTTAGCAACAGGCATTTTGTCGGGACTGTATCCGGCTTTTTTCCTCTCCTCCTTTAAACCCGCTGCCGTGATGAAGGGTAAGATCAGCGATGGAAGCAGAAATCCACGGCTTAGAAATGCGTTGGTCATTTTTCAGTTTACCACTTCTATCGTACTACTGATTGGGACAGGTATCGTCTTTCGCCAAATGCAGTTTATACTCAACAAGCAGATTGGATTTGAAAAAGATCAGGTGATGATGTTGCAGGGAACAAATATCCTCGGTGAAAAAGTGAACAGCTTAAAGGAGGAACTTTTGAAGGTCCCTGGAGTGGAAAATGTCAGTGCCAGCGATTTTCTACCCATCGAGGGTGCAAAACGCAATGGTACCACATTTTATATCGATGGGAAGGAGGATAATCGAGTCTCAGGTCAATGGTGGATCATTGACTATGACTACCTCAACACGCTTGGTATGCAATTGGAACAGGGGCGTGACTTTTCTCGAGATCTTGCATCTGACTCACAAACTGTAATTATCAACCGTGAAATGGCCCAACAATTGGCACTGGATCAACCTCTAAATCAAAATATTGAATTTATAGGGGGCAGTTGGAGAGTCATCGGTGTAGTGGAAGACTTCCATTTTGAGTCCATCAGAGAAGAAGTGCGTCCCCTGGCATTTGTCTTGGGAAATAGTACTTCTGTAGTTTCTATTAAAGCCAATGCTCAGGACATGCCAAAGGTACTCAGCGGAGTAAAAGGCGTATGGCAGACGTTCGCTCCGCACCAACCTTTCCGATATCAATATATGGATGAACGGTATGCGCTGATGTACCAGGATATTCTGCGATCGGGTCGGATTTTCAGCTGTTTTGCCGTGCTGGCCATAATTATCGCCTGTCTGGGTCTGTTTGGTCTTACCGCATATATTGCTGAGCAACGCAGCAAGGAAATTGGAATACGTAAAGTCCTGGGTGCATCTGTGGGCAGTATCATACGTCTCGTCTCCACAGGCTTTGTGAAACTAGTACTCATTTCTTTTCTTCTGGCCATTCCGATTGGTTGGTATATCATGGATGATTGGCTTGCTGATTTTGTCTATGGGACCAGCATTAATGTATGGGTTTTTGTTATTTCGGGTGTACTTGCGTTGCTGATAGCCGTGGTCACTATGAGCTATCACAGTCTCCAAAGTGCACGAGCAAATCCAGTGGAAAGTATTCGGAGGGACAATTGATACATTTAGATAAAATTATTTTATGATGCAGAAGTTGTGCTTCATTCTGTTCTTGCTGTTAAGTCAAAATGTGTATTCTCAGCAGAATGAAAGTTTATTCCATACCATTTATCAGATGGATAGCATGTATTTCCACGCGCAGAATACTTGCGATCTAGAGAAATACAGTTCCTTTCTACATAGCGACTTTGAGTTTTTTCATGATAAGGCTGGATTCACTTCATCTAAGGAAAAGGAAATACAGGATATGCACATTT
Organism: Bacteroidia bacterium; assembly: GCA_030432855.1. GTDB lineage: Bacteria > Bacteroidota > Bacteroidia > Chitinophagales > Saprospiraceae > JABDMH01. The sequence continues at coordinate 11,503 of JAUILM010000022.1, read as the reverse complement.
TTTGTGGCGAGGAACAACGCACCAGACAACCGCTCAGAAGAGAGCTGGTCAGGGGCTCCATGAAAGTCTATCCCATGGATAATTTTGGAGCTATCGAATTATGTGAACATCGCTTTTATTTACAAATCAATGATGGAACAGAAAAATTAGTTGGTTCGGGTAAAATGACCGCTATTTGGAAGATGGAAAATAAGGATTGGAAGCTTATGAGGATTATCAGTTACGATCACCAACCACTTGCTGAAATTAAATTATCCGAAAAGATTTTGTCTTCGTTCTCTGGTACTTACGAGTTGCCTGATCGTATGGTACTTATAGAGAGGGAGGACGACTTGCTAAGAGTCACCGATATAATAAATGGTGAGCCAGGTTGGACAAAGCAATTATTTCCTGAGTCTGAAGACACCTTTTATTTAAACTATGAAAATGTCCAGTACAAATTTGTAAAAACCGGCACGGATCAGCCTGCACTACACATCTATGAAAATGGCAGAGTAATCGAAAAGGCTCCAAAGCAGACATAAAACACCTAAGATTGACTGGACAACCAGCCTTCGGAAAGATTGTATTTGTCCATCTCTACATGTCAATGCTCGAGACTTTCTACGTACACTGTGATAAATGCGTACTTTGTTCTCATTATCTGTTGAGATCATGGACATTACTAAACTTTCCTGGAAGCATTGTTACTCTTATACCAGACAAAGAGTGGCCAGATACATGGTCTTGGGGTCTCTTCTTTGCCTGCTCTTTGCTCTTGGCTCACAGTCTCTGGATGCTCAAACCGCACGTAGAATTGATAGCTTGCTCCTGAAACTGCAAGAACCCCTGGCAGATACCCTGGAGATCGAGTATCATTGGGAAATCGGAAACGATTATTGGCTGTATCATGAAGACAGTCTTGATTTGGCCTTATACCACACTAAAACCAGCCTGGCCCTGGCGCAGGAGCGTGATCAAACTATGTGGCTCGTCCATGGCTATAACCTGCTGGGCAAAATCTTCAATCTGACCCAGGATCTCGACTCGGCCATATGGGCCTATGACCTTGGGATGGAAGCCTCCCTGCAACTGCAGGACTCACTGCGATACATGATGCTGTACGACAATAAGGCTAATATATATGTTGATAAAGGGGAGTATGCAGAAGCACTGACAATAAAACAGGAAGCTAGTGATTACTTTCGAGTGCATTCAGATAGTAACACCGTATCCTCCAGCTACTTTGGACTTGGTTACGTTTATCTGATGCGAGGTGACTACCAGCGGGCCAAAGAATACTTCTACGAAAGCCTCTCTTTTGCGCAGGACTGGCCATTAATCGAATCGGAAATATATGGCAACCTGGCGATGATCTATACGAAGCAAGATCAGCCGGATTCCGCGGAGTTCTGCTTTCGTCAATCCGCCGCACTGAGTCGTGAAATTCCCAGTATTTTCAATCTCAATCTATATGAATACGCTCTATTTAAAGATGAACTTGGCGAGCCAGATAGTGCTTTACATTACCTGGAGCAGGTATTGGATGCTGAAGGCCAGGGCATGCAATTAGAACAGTATAAGATAATGCAACTTGACTATGTCCGGATCCTGGCACAACAGGGTCAACGGCGGCAAGCCCAACTGCATTACAATAAAGTGGCTGACGACTTCAATTCCTCCCAGAATCCCAGGCACATGCGGACACTATATCAGACGCAGGCGGCACTTTACGAGTCGCTGGGTGAGTATCGTAATGCATTGTCTGCGCATAAAAAATATCAGCAATTACAGGATAGTTTGCAAAATGTGGATAATGAGGAGAGATTTAAGGAAATCGAGGTCAGATATGAAACTGAAAAGAAAGAACGGGAAATTCAGGCACTAAGTGCCGAAAACACCATCGCAGCCATTAGACTGGCCTCTTCTCGTAAATTAATTATAGGCCTGGTTGCAGGACTGGCGGGTCTGGCGCTGTTGTCATTTTTTCTATACCGTCAACGGCAAAGAATTAAGTTTCAAAGAGACATAATCAATCGGGCACTGGCGGAAAAAGAAATCTTGCTGCGAGAAATTCATCACCGTGTCAAAAACAACCTACAATTCATTTCTTCCTTGCTGGGATTACAGAGTGAACATATATCTGACAGTCGGGCGCTGGGTGCCCTTCAGGAAGGACAAGATCGCGTAAAATCAATGGCACTTATCCACCAGGATCTCTACCAGGATGAAAACCTCACTGGGGTAGATATGAAGAAATACTTCACCAAACTGATCCGGGCCCTATTTGACTCCTACAACATTCGAAGGGGTCAAATTGAATTGGATCTACAAATTGAAGAGTTAAATCTGGATGTCGACTCCGTTATTCCTATCGGATTAATCCTTAACGAGCTTGTAAGTAACTGCCTTAAATACGCCTTTGTAGATCAGGAAACTGGCGAGATTAAGGTTTCATTGCAGGAATTAGATAATCAGCTATTACTGCAAGTCTCAGATAATGGAGTAGGAATAACAGAGGCTCAAAAGTCCAGACTCGGTTCGTCTTTTGGCTATAGGCTCATTGATGTATTAAGAGAACAAATGAGAGGCCAACTGCACATCATTGCCGGTGAGGGTACTACCGTCAAACTTGTGATCAACAAATACGAGAAGACCCAGGAGCCTATACCTGGTCATAGCGTTTAAATCGGATATACAAAAAAGATGAATCAGAGAGGGATATCTACAGGCAGTCGTATCCCAGGTTGAGCTTTTTCACGGCAGGGACACGACCTCTAAACATAATTAACGATAAAGCAGTATCTGTTATCATCCGGCATCAAGGAGTGAATAAGCCGGACACTGCTTCAGTAGTAAGATAAAAAAACGGGACTCCAAAGTGAAGTCCCGTCCAATAATCTTTTAGGATAAAAATTTATAGCTGTGCTAGTTGGAAGCCATGGTAGGATCCAACAAGTCATAGAACTGATCTAATTTTGGAAGGATAATGATCCGAGTACGTCGATTGGTAGATCGGCCCTCTGCAGTATCATTCTCTGCCAATGCATTGTATTCACCTCGACCCGCTGCGATCAACCGGTTTGGATCGATACCATGTACATTTTGTAAGGCACGAACGACAGCAGTGGACCTCTTCACGCTAAGATCCCAATTATCCTGGATACAGTCATTCGAGATGGGTACATTGTCTGTATACCCTTCAACCATCACCTCCACACCGGGTCGGGACTCAATGATGGTCGCAATCTTACCGAGTACCTCATTGGCCCGATCTGTGATCGTGGCACTTCCACTCTGGTAGAGCATCTTATCCGAGAGATTGATAAATACCACCGTTTTATCCACCTTTACTTCTACATCCTCATCGGCGAGGCCATCCTTAAGTACGCTCTTCAGATTGACTGCCAGTGCCAGGTTAATAGAGTCTGCTCTTGATTTGGCAGCGTGCAGCAGATGTATATAATTGTCCTTAGTTTCCAGCTGTGACAGGGTTTCCTCAATGTTCTTGGTAGCAGACTGTGACAACTGAGTCAGGCCTTCTACCTGCTGTAATTGCGCATCTCGCTGAGCTCTGATATCCGTGATCTGGTCCTTCAGATCATTGATTTGCTCTTCACGCATCTGCGTATTTTGCTGAGCCCCCTCGAGAAGTCCCTGGATGCGATCCCTCTCCTGCTGACAAGCAGTCAATTGAGTCATATACCGATTGAGGTCTACCCCACAATCGCCCAGGTCTTTCTGAGCCTTTTGCAAATCGGTTTCTAAAGCCATAAACTTCTTCTTGCTCACACAGGAACTCATTACCAGCGTGAGAGCAAACATGAAAATCATTGTTCTTGAAAAATGCATGAGTATTAATTTTTTCAAATTCTAACTAATTGAATGAGGATAGCTTTTGAGATTGCCTGGATCAGGGCAACAAATTACAAAAATAGTTAATATTTAAAAAACAGAAAGAGAAAAGATAACTGAGGATATTAACCCCACCATCTATTTCATACTTTCTTCTTGCAGACCACATATCCATTCAATACTATGTACGTCCTTGCAGGGTATGTAGGGTACTGCTCCTGAAGGTCCGGCTACTAAAAGAGTAAGATCATTCCCAGCAAATTAATGCAACCTATTTGCAATAAATCGGCAAAAGACTACATTTGCAACAGTGTTGCATCAATTGATTAAACTCTCCAATCTGGAAATCATCGCTTATATGACCACGATGTCCGATTTAAATCAGGTAATAGGTAATCACATAAAATCCACTTGACATACTAATGATTCCTGCGGTAAGAAAATGGCGAAATCATTTCTGGCTATCCAAGCAAAAGAGAAGGACTATCATGGTGTGGGTCTACATCTTTTCCTATGTCTTAGTCCACGGGCAGGATGCAAAGGTCGGGGGAACCATTAGAGGAACGGTTAAAGGCCCTTCCGGGAACACGATTGAAGCAGCTCACGTGATTGTCAATGATACCCTGGCTTCATTCACTACGGAGGATGGTTCTTTTGTCTTTGAAGATTTGATGCCGGGTACATATAAACTAACCGCTTCCTTCATCGGATTTAAACCTGGTGAGCAGCTTGCAGAGATAAAATCCAATAGTCACATCAGCCTTCAATTCATTCTTGAAGAAGCAGCCATCACACTCAATGAAGTAGCAATATCGGGAAAATCCGAAGCCCGGGCCTTGAGAGAAAGCGTGGCTACCGTGCAGGTTTTGGAGGTAAAGGATCTTTATACACAGAGTGTCAATACCAGTGATATCCTCAAGCAAATCTCAGGTGTCAATGTGCGACAATCCGGGGGCTTTGGAAGTAATGCCGAAATCTATATCAATGGGATGTCGGGTAAACAGGTAAAACTGTTTCTGGATGGAATCCCTCTCTCCTATTTTGGCTCAGGCCTGGGTCTGAATGTGCTGCCCATCCATATAATGAAGCAGATAGAGGTTTATAAAGGAGTGGTACCTGTGCATCTGGGTGCAGATGCTTTAGGTGGTGCTATCAATGTCCTACCTCGTAAAGAATATCATAACTATCTGGATGCTTCATACTCCATTGGATCTTTCAATAGTCATAAAGGGAATTTAAATGGTCAGTTTGTAAATCGAAAAAAACAGTTCTTCTTAGGTCTCAATTCTTTTTACAATCACTCGGACAATAACTATAAGGTAGACATAGAGATTCCCAATGAATTTGGCAATCCCGAACCCGCTACCGTTGAGCGGTTTCATGATCAGTTTTCCAACTACCTAATCAACGTACAGGCCGGTTTATTTGAAAAGAGTTATGCCGATCGCCTTACCATAAGTGCCAGAGTTTCCGGATTGGACGATCAACTACAACACAATGCGATCATGGCACAACCTTACGGTGAAGTGTCTTATAGGGAATCCACCCGTGGAGCCTCGCTGGAGTACGAAAAGCAGGATTTACTACCCCATGTAGATCTCAAATGGTACATCGGGCTTAATAATACAATCGGAAACTTTATTGACACCACGCTCAACGCCTATACATGGGACGGCAAGGTGTTCCGCAGGAGAACCGACGGAGGCGAAATATCAGCCTCCAGAAATCTTCTGGAGCTCGAATCCGATAACACTATTAGTCGCTTAAACATCCAATATGGACCATGGGATGCCGGAAATTTTACACTCAATGTATTTTCATCCGGCTTTAAGCGAGTGGGTTATGATCCCATCGCCGCAGAATTCTATGGTCAGGACTATTATACATATCCCACGAAGCTATCCAAGCACGCGGTTGGAGCCTCATATCACCACAACTTCTCAGCTGAGCTCCAAAGCTATACCGCTCTAAAGTACTTTGCTTATGATGCCAGTGGGTATGCCATTCAAAATTTAGAATTTCAACCGAACGAACAACAGGTTACGAACTATGGATACTCTCAATCTTTCAGATATCAGATTAACGATCACTGGCTCACAAAGGCATCCTACGAATATGCCACCAGACTTCCTGATGAAGTAGAATTATTTGGAGATTTTACACTTATACGTCCCAATCCCTTTCTTGAACCAGAACAAAGTCACAATATCAATATTGGAGGTCAATTAAATACTGAAAAATGGACCATCGACATCAATGGCTTCTATCGAATTAGTGAGAATATTATCTGGCTGAGAACCTCTCAATTTTTTGCCCAATATCAAAATCTCCTAAAAGCCAGCATCAGAGGATTTGATCTGGAAGCTCGGTACAGACCCTTCCATTTTTTACGTCTTAAAATAAATGCGACCCTGCAAGATATCCGAAACCGGTCACCAAAAAATATCACGGGATCAGTAGACAACCGCTACTTCAATGCCCGCCTTCCTAACATCCCTTACCTGTTTGGAAATGCAGAAGTACGATACCAGAAAGATGATTTCTTACAAAGCAACAGTACTTTATCTGCGTGGTGGTCGGCTGGCTATGTACATGAGTTCTATCTATTCTGGGCGGTGGACGGCAATCGTGACCTGAAAAATGCAATACCATCCCAATTCATACAAAATCTGGGTATATCCTATTCAGATGATGATAATCGCTTTTCTGTAACGCTGGAATCATTTAATGTGCTTGATGAAAAAGCATTTGACAATTTCAATGTACAGCGTCCCGGAAGATCCTTCAATTTGACTTTAAGAACCTACTTAAAAAAGTAAAAGAACTAATACTATGAAACAATTATTTATGCGATTGACTTACCTCGGTTTCCTGGGATCGGCGATCCTTTTTCTCAATGGATGCTCAAAAGATGACGATGGGGACATGACTCCGGATGTCGTAGAACAAGAACCTATAAAGACTGGTTATGTAATTTCCACTGTCGGTGGTGCATGGCCCGATCAGACGACATATCTGCAGTGGATGGAGGATATCAGTGCCTCTACCATAGATAATTCGAATGGCATTGAATTGACGGGGAGTGCATCGACCACATCGTATGATGGTGCAATTTATGCTACCCCTTTTGGAGCCCCTGCCAACCTGGTAAAATATGTGGTAGGTTCAAACTCCATACCGGAAGAGGAAGAACGAATTGTGGTACCGGGTGCTAATGTATTTTCCACATTCTATTTTAAGAGCGCAACAGAAGCCTATGCCACTGTATCGGGTGGTATATCCAAGCTGATAATCTTTAACCCCACCACGATGCGTATAACGGATGAAATATCATTATCTGCCATTACATCCAGGATCCCTGAAGCAACCCGAACCTATTACCTGGATATGTTGGAACGTGATAATAAACTATTTATGGGAATTCACTATGAAAACAACTTTGTACCCGTCAATGACTCTTCCTATGTAGCCATCATCGATCTCAATACCAACGAGGTTGAAAAAATTGTATCGGATGGGAGAACAGGTATGATCTTCGGAGGACAGTCCAAAAATGCGGGCATGATCATTGACGAAAATGGGGACATTTATGTGCAGGCATTGGGCACCACTAATGCCGGAGGAAATGCTCCCAGTGGAATATTGAGAATAAAGAACGGAGAAACCGATTTTGATTCGGATTATTTCTTCGATATGGAATCAGAGGTAGGTACTATATGTTTTGGCATCTATCAGACTGCCTCTGGTCGTGCATTCACGGCGAATGTGCAAGACGAAAGTGACTTCTGGGAATTTCTTACAGGAGAACCACAATTTAAATATGTTGAAATAGACCTTGAAAACAGAGCCAGTCTCGGGGATGTACCGGGCTTGCCCACCACCTATGGTTCACGAAATATGATAATCCACGAAACACCCGATCAGGAAATTTTATTTAGCATCGCAACAAACGATGAGAATGCAGTGTACAAGCTTGATGCATCCTCGGGCTCAGCCGATAAGCTTTTCTCGTCAACGGGTGGTTATATTTCAGGTATCGAAGATCTGGATAAGTAAATGCTGGAGGCTATAAAACTTACGAAACGATACGGAAATTTTACGGCACTTAATAGCCTTAATTTGTCCGTAAACCAAGGTGACATATTCTGCCTACTCGGTGCCAATGGAGCGGGAAAATCAACAACGATTAATTTATTCCTAAATTTTATTTCACCGACGGAAGGAACTGCAAAGATTAATTCAATTGATGTCACAAAAGGACCTGAAGAAACAAAAAAACTGCTTTCCTACATCCCGGAAAATCTAAAGTTATATCCCAATTTGACCGGGTTGGAAAATCTCGATTTTTTCTGTGGATTAGGAGGGAAAAAGTATTCAACAAATCATCTGACAGAACTACTCACGGAATCGGGTTTACAGCCCGATTTCATTCAAAAACGCGTAAGTAGTTATTCCAAGGGAATGCGCCAAAAAGTCGGCATTGCTCTGGCACGGGCTCGCGAGGCCAGTGTACTTCTATTGGACGAACCCACCTCGGGTCTGGATCCCAAAGCCAGTAATGAGTTTTCCAGTCTCTTACTGGAAATGAAGGAACGTGGAGTGGCTACACTGATGGCTACACACGACCTTTTCCGGGCAAAAGACACCGGCACTCACATCGGCATTATGAAAGAAGGTATTCTAGTGGAACAATTTGCCTCCGATGATGTCAGCTTTCGGGACCTGGAGAGCCTCTACTTAAAACACATGCACAACTGATATGTCACCACTTGTCCTGGTTGCAAAGAAGGAAATCAAAGTCGCGATACGAGAAAGGATAGTCGTGGCACTAGGGGTTATAATTACTTTACTATTGGCGATTTCTGTCTATGCAGGCTTTCTCTCTTATCAACAACAGAAATCAGTTATTGAAAAAACCCAGGCAGAAAAAAGAGAGGAGTGGCTTAATCAAGGTGACAAGCATCCTCATATAGCGGCACATTTCGGCACCTTTATTTTCAAACCTAAAACTGCAATAAGTCTTTTTGATTTTGGTCTCGATGCATTTACTGGCACATCGATCTATCTGGAAGCGCATCATCAGCATGAATTCATGTTTCGTCCGGCACAGGATCATTCCACGATGATCCGTTTTGGCGAATTAAGTGCCGCTCTCGTACTAAAAATCTTAGTGCCACTATTAATCATCTTTCTTGCTTTTGGATGCTTTACCAGAGAAAGGGAAAGTGGTACGTTTAGTCTTTTGCTGAGCCAGGGGGTGAGTATGCGGTCTCTTGTATGGGGCAAAATACTGGCTTTCAGTCTAATGCTTTCCTGCATTTTGCTTCCCTTTTTCCTGTGTACGATACTGCTTACTGCAGGTGGCGATTCATCAAATATCCTGCATGATTTACATATACGTACGATGCTCCTTATCGTGTCATACGGTGCCTATCTATTTTTGTTTATTGCCTTTGCAGTATGGACATCACTGCATGCAGCCAGTGGAAGAAACGCACTTCTTACCTTGCTATCGGTATGGATCGTACTCACAATCCTGATGCCCAAAGTAGTGGCAAATGTGAGTGAAAACCTGTACGTACTGCCTTCCATGCGAGCGTTTAAGGCTGACATTGAACACGATAAAGCCCATGGCCTTGACGGTGCCTCACCCCGATCTGCAAGAATTGCCAGACTGGAAGCAGAATTACTAAAAGAATACCAGGTTGATTCCGTTGAGGAACTACCCTTCAACTTTGAAGGTGTGATGATGCAGGCAGGTGAGGAATACAGTCATCAGGTCTACGACCATCATTTTGGTAAGATAAAGGAAACATTTTCACGACAAAATCGGCTGAGCAGTATTGCCAGTCTAATCAATCCCTATATGTCAATTCAAAATCTCTCGATGGCCTTTTCAGGTACCGACATATATAGCTTTATCCACTTTGAAGAAGTAGTCGAGTCCTACCGTAGAGAAATGATACGTAAGATGAATAATGACATGGCTGAAAATTCTAAATATGGAGAGTTTTACGAGTATGCGGCCGGAAGTGAGCTTTGGCATGAACTCAGGGACTTCTCCTATAGAAGTCCATCGATCTGGAGCATTCTAAAAAACTATACATTGGAAATTATTGGACTGATTGCCTGGCTTGTACTCAGCCTGATCTTATTATTTCAATCTGGTCGTACAACTAAGCCCCTATATGATTGAGTCCATAGAAACACTGGTTCGGTACGAATGGAAAGCTTTCATTCGAAATACATTTCAGCTATTCATGCTGTTGGTCATGGCTGCCATCGGGATGTATGCGATATATAGTGGACAATCAGAAATAAATCAGCAACGAAAGAATATTGAGATCGTCTCAAATCTGGAAAAAGAAGAATTCTCTAAATATAGGTCCAGTTTTGAAAATGAAGAAAAGTCTCTTGAAGAAGAACAATTACATGACATTGCATCCCGACCGGAGTTCGCATGGTATAGACATGGATATCACGCTATTATTCCTCCTCACGACTTTGCTTCACTATCAATAGGACAGCGGGATTTATTTCGATATTATTACCGACTGACGGGTATGAGTCTCTACTATCAACTTTTTGAAAACGAACTGGCAAACCCCGTCAATCTAATGATTGGAAACTTCGATCTCTCCTTTTTAATTGTATATTTGATTCCCCTGTTGATCATAGCTTTCTGCTATAATTTGTTTTCGTCAGAAAAAGAAAATGGTACACTCGCCCTATTACAAATACAATCCATCAGTATTCCTTACATCATATTTATCCGCTTAACATTTTATTTTTTCATCCTCACCGGGTTTATTCTCTTGATTTCCACCGTCGGTATTATTTCTGCAGGCAGTCCCTTAACGGACGCCAATTTTTTGCCCACGATCGCGTGGCTGTCAATAGTAGTCGCCTACAGTGGATTTTGGTTTGGTCTCTGCTATCTGATCAACAGCTTTCGCAAGAGCTCTTCGTTTAATGCCGTGGCGGCTATCGGATGTTGGCTGCTGTTCCTGATCATTATTCCAACCGTCCTTAACGTCGTCGCCTCATCGAAGTACCCACTCAATAGTGCAACACTCGCCGGACTCACTCGACGAAGCAGTATGGGAAATGAGGACGATGAAAAAGCAATGAAAAAATTAATTAGTGAGTACCTAAACCGCAGGCCGGACCTGCAGAGTGACTCCAAAGGAATAGAAAACAATCTGATGGCAAAAGGGTACGCCTCCTTCACGTCGCTGGGAGATATTAAAAACAAAGCAGTGGTAGATGCATACAACAGCCAGGTAGCTAAGAGAAATGACTGGACCAGTCGTTTACAGTGGACCAGCCCGGCAATCAACATGCAAAACTGCCTGGCACTTATTGCAAAAACCGACCTAACAACATTTCTACTTTTTCAAACGGACTTGGCAAATTTTCACAAAAAAATCACGGACTTCTACTTTAAACGTCTTTTTAGAGACCAACCCATCAAACAGGAGGATTATAATCAACTACCTACCTTCACATTAACTGAAAATGATAATCGATGGAAATATGTATGGTTTAGCACCGCAAAAATATTTCTAGCCGGCATCTTTATCACCGTCCTGGGATTTTTCAGATTTTTGAAGTAGACAGGAGATATTAAGAAAACACTCAAACCGAATCCACCAGAGAAAATTAAGGG
>JAUILM010000747.1 GCA_030432855.1 Bacteroidia bacterium | reverse complement strand
AATGATCAGATAGCGAGGTAGAATTTATAAAAGCCGTATCTCCGCGCATCTTAGTAAAAATTTGGTTCGTTCTCACCTTCAACAAAAGAAACCAAGATATAATCAAGATCTGCTTACATAAATTCTGTAGGGTTTGTTAAAGAAATCCTAATAGGCAGCAGCACTTATCATTGTTGTGACGTTTTGCACTTGGTGAATCAAGTTCCACCTCTCTTATAGTAGGTTTTTCAGCAGAAACTATTCAATGTTTGCTGATTTTTATACCTTTTGCCTCTTATTGCTGGGCATATATTCTTTGATGACCACCAGCAGTAAAATATAATTTAGGGAATCATTTTTTATTAAAACAATATACTGCCATATGAAACGGATTTTATTACTGTTTTTATTTGCCGCAGCGAGCTTTGCCACTACGTGGGCACAGCGGACTGTGACTGGTGTTGTTACCAGCGCTGAGGATGGCGAGCCTCTTATTGGGGTTGCTATTCTGGTGAAGGGAACAACAACAGGTACGGCTACCGACTTAGACGGTAGTTATTCACTCGGTGTACCCGATGGAAGTACACTGGTTTTCACCTACACTGGTTTTTCAGCAGTGGAGATGGAAGTAGGCGATCAATCAGAGATCAATGTGATGATGTCGCCTGGTGTTGCACTCGATGAGGTTGTGGTAACAGCCCTTGGTATCGAGCGTGACAAAAAGGCTTTGTCCTATTCTGCACAGGAAGTTGCCGGAGAAAGCTTTCAGGAAGCACGTGAGGTAAACGTTGCCAACTCACTGGCCGGTAAAGTTGCCGGTGTAAACGTAAGTCGAATTGCTTCGGGTCCAGCCGGATCCAGCCGGGTTATCATTCGTGGTAACGTATCACTTGCTGGAAACAATCAACCTCTCTATGTAATCGATGGAGTTCCTATTGACAACTCTGGCTTCGGTCAGGCCGGTCTATGGGGAGGAGCCGATGAAGGAGACGGAACTTCCAGTATCAACCCGGATGATATTGAAACCATGACTGTGTTGAAGGGTGCAAACGCAGCTGCCCTTTATGGTTCGAGAGCATCTAACGGTGTGATCCTTATTACGACTAAGAGTGGTAAGGCTCGAAAAGGGTTAGGTATTGAGTTCAACTCAAACCTGGTGTTTGAAGATGTCCTAAACTTTCTGGATGTACAGGATCAATACGGACACGGACGACAAGGCCGTGCGCCTGCTGATGCAGCGGAAGCCTGGGATGTAGGACAATCAAACTGGGGTGCACGACTGGATGGTAGCCTTGTACCACAATTCGATGGAGCAAGTCGACCCTACACATTCCAATCTGAGGAAAACTTCGATCGTTTCTATGATGTAGGTACTACCTGGACTAATTCTTTAGGACTTTCCGGTGGATCTGAAGATCATAGAATTCGTATGAATGTTTCAGACCTGGATAGCAAAGGGGTTATTCCTAACTCTGGATTTAAGCGAAGAAATGCTTCATTGTCATACACTGGAAATTTCGCCAATAAATTCTCAGTTACATCCAAGATTCTGTACTCGAATGAGGAGGTAAAGAATCGACCAAGGCTTGCAGATTCACCTGGTAATGCACCACAAGGTCTGATTCGCTTACCAACTTCTTACAATGTAGACGACATCAAAGGTGATCCCAACAAGCTGGGTGCGGTACCTGAAGGTGTAACTGTACCTGATGGTAAGGCCCCAGGTGAAGAGTTACAAATTTCAAACAATTTGTGGAATCAAAACCCATGGTGGGCTGCCTATCAGTTCCAGAATGATGATACCAGAGACCGTATTATTACTTCAAACTCGGCACGTTTTGACATAACAGACTTCCTGTACTTGCAAGGACGTGTAGGTATGGACTGGTACACGCGTAGAGAGACCAACCACACACCTTATGGTACGGGTTACCAAAGACAGGGAAGTATTTCTGAAGTGGAAAGACGTCAGCGGGAAATGAACCTGGAAGCTATCTTAGGATTTAATGATACTTATGGTGATTTTTCTGTAGATGCCTTCGTGGGAGCTAACCGCATGCGTAGAAAGGCTGAGACACTCAGCTTAAGTGGAAGTAACTTTAACATTCCATTCTTCCCTCAGGTTTCAAACGGTGCAAATCAGAGCTTGGGTTATGGCATTAATGAGAAAGGTATTAACTCTGTATTTGGCTCAGTAAATGTTGGTTACAAAGACTTTATTTACTTGACCGGTACCATCAGAAATGACTGGTTCTCTACATTGAATCCTGAAACCAATGATATTCTCTATCCATCCGTGGGTGCGAGTTTGATCTTCTCTGAGTTGATGAATACTACCAGCGGTGGATTCCTTACTTACGGAAAATTGAGAGGTTCATGGGCACAGGTTGGTGGAGATACCGATCCGTATAATTTGCTACTAACCTATGGTCTGGGACAAGGACACGTAGGGCAACCCAATGCAAGTATTCAGCAAAGCTCTATACCGAACCAATTCCTGGTTCCTCTAACATCAACAGAGTTTGAGGTGGGTATTGATCTGCGATTCCTAAACAATCGATTAGGTATTGATCTGACATACTACAATCAGAAGACCACGGATGATATCCTGCAGGCCGCTATTTCCCCAACGACTGGTTTTGATGCAACGACCATCAACATTGGAGAAATGCAGAACTCAGGTATTGAAATGTTACTGACCGGTACTCCTATCCGAAAAGGAGATTTCAACTGGGATGTTACCTTGAATATGGCATTGAATGATAACGAAGTAGTCTCACTGGCTCCTGGTATTGAAAGTTTCCAGACAGGTGAACCTCGTACACGATCTGCCTTTACCAATAACATTGTGGGACGACCCTTTAGTACGATCACTGGTTTCACACAGGAAATGCTCAATGGACAGCCTGTTTTTGATCCAAATACAGGACAACCCATCCGATCCAGTGAAACTTCGATCCTAGGTCAGGGTGTTCACAGATGGACTGGAGGTTTGACGAACAATTTCAGTTACAAGAATTTCTATACTGAGTTCTTGATTGACTTCAAGTTCGGAGGTGAGATCTATTCTGGTACGAATGCAAGCTTAGTGGGAGCTGGACTTCATAAAATGACCGTCGAACCTACCAGTGGTTTAGGATTTGTGTCACAAGGTCGTGAGAGTCTGACTGTCACTGGCGTAGACCGAGAAGGAAATCCTGTGAATCTGACATTAGATGAGACAGAGATTCCTGGTTTCTGGGGTTCTTACTCAGGATTGGCGGATCGATTCATGTATGATGCTTCTTTCATCAAATTACGTCAGGTGAGTCTTGGGTATCGTATTCCTTCCAAACTATTG
>JAUILM010000746.1 GCA_030432855.1 Bacteroidia bacterium | reverse complement strand
ATAGTGAAAATTAACCTCATTGTTCAAGACCCACTATATTTGTCCAAGACCCAAGATAATTGGTAGATACATCTATGGAGATAACTTTAAATTGACAGAAATGACTTCTAGACGAAAATTTTTAAAACATACTGCAGCGCTCATCTCCATACCTACCATTGTGCCGGCATCAGCTCTGGGTCGCTCTGGCTTTGTGGCTCCCTCGGATCGAATTAATGTAGCCTTTATTGGTGCAGGTAATCAGGCTGAGAATGATATAAAGGGATTTTGGAACGATAACCGTGTACAAATCACTGCCGTTTGTGATGTAAATAAAAAGAGCAAAGGTTACTGGGATGGAAAAGTCGGAGGTAGACGATATATTACCAGCCTGGTAAACAAACACTACAAGTCCGTGTATGGAGGGAGTTTAGGTAAATCCTGTGCTGAGTTTGAGGATTTTCGCGAGATAATCAGTAGCCCGGCTTTTGACGCAGTTGAAATTGTAACACCCGATCACTGGCATGCGATACCAACGATCATGGCCGCGAAGGCCGGTAAACATATTTATTGCCAAAAGCCGCTAGCACTGACGATTCAGGAAGGGAAGGATATGGTAAAGGCGGTAGAGGCTACTGGTGTTACCTTCCAATGCGGTAGTCAGCAACGATCCAATCATCGGTTTCGCCATGTTTGCGAGCTGGTTCGTAATGGACGGATCGGCGATCTCAAACGAGTGGTCTGTGGACTGCCGGGGGGTACTCCTGATTTTGGAAAGACCGGTGATCTCACAGAGACCCGCCCCGTACCCAAAGGTTTTGATTATGAAATGTGGCTAGGACCAGCGCCTGCCGCACCCTATGCTCCGGCCCGCACGCATGTAAATTTCCGGTGGAATTTAGATTATAGCGGTGGTATGGTCACCGACTGGGGAGGACATCATCCGGACATTGCGCAGTGGGGAATGGACAGGGATGATTCCGGTCCAGTGAAAGTGAGAAATCCAAGGGCGAAGTGGGCCGATCATCCGATTTGGAACACAGCCACAGAATTTTACTTTGAATGTGTATATGACGATGGAGTAGAGTTAGTCATCAGCCATGATGCAAAGCACGGTGTTACATTTGAAGGCTCTGAAGGATCTCTTTGGGCAAACCGGGGTGACATGTCTTCGGATCCTGCCGACCTCATAAATTCTGAAATTGGAGCTAATGAAATGCATTTGTATAAGAGCGATGATCATTTTAAGAATTTCATCGATTGTATACTGTCAGGTGAAGAGCCTGTAGCTCCGGTATCGGCAGCTCACCGATCGATCACATTGGCACATTTGGGCAACATAGCTATGCAATTGGAGGAAGACCTCGACTGGGATCCAGTGAGAGAAGTGGTCATTGATAATGAAAAAGCTAACAGCATGCTACAGCGATCCATGCGATCCCCCTGGGATAAGGTGTATCAGGAAATTACAACTTAGCAATCTAATGAACTTGTGGGGTGGTAAGTGACAGTGCCTTACTCCTCCAATCCCTTTATGAAATTTTTGAAGAATGACTCTTTATAGGCCCGTCCAATGGGTAGTATCTCTCCATTTTTTAGGTGGATCTGACTTCCGGAAACTTTGTCGATCATTTCAGTATTGAGAATATAAGAGCGGTGAATTCTTGCAAATATTTGTGGTGGTAAAGCTTCTGTCCAATATTTGAGTGAGTCAGAAGAAAGTATTTTGCGGTGCCCCGTTTTTACCTCGGTGTAATCCGCATCCGAATTGATATATACAATATCCTGGATGGACACTTTAATGAATTCATGACCAGATTTGATATATATATCTGAATCTGCGGCTCCATATTCTTTTTCGGAAGAAGATTCGATTTGTTTGGATTCTACTTTAGCTACTGCTTTTACAAATCGTTGAAAGGAGTACGGCTTCAATAGATAATCCACTACATTAAATTCATAGCTTTCTAATGCATAGTCGGGGAAAGCCGTAGTAAGGATGACCTGAGGTTGTTTATGTAATGAACGAAGGAAATCCAGCCCGGATATTTTTGGTAAATGAATATCCAGAAATATTAATTCTACATCGTTGGTCTGGAGAAAATCCAGTGCTTTTATGGCATCTGAAAATATCCCGGTGAGTTGAAGCCGTTCGATGTCATCGATATACCTCTTGAGAAGGCGTTGAGCAGGTGGTTGGTCTTCGATGACTATGCACTTCATGATTTGTTGCCATTATTTAAATGGATATGCAGATGTACGGTAAAGTATCGTTTATCCTGCTTGATGTCAAGCCTGTGCAGGTTGGGGTAGATCAATTCCAGCCGTTTCTTTACATT
The DNA here is from genome assembly GCA_030432855.1 of Bacteroidia bacterium. Classification (GTDB taxonomy): domain Bacteria; phylum Bacteroidota; class Bacteroidia; order Chitinophagales; family Saprospiraceae; genus JABDMH01. The sequence goes on along the minus strand of JAUILM010000746.1, from coordinate 1,008 downwards.
CTTGAGACCAATCCCGTGCGTAAGACTTTCGGTGTTGGTGGTGGGATTAAAGCTGTTTATGCATTCGAAGTACAGGTTCCCATCCTCAGTAATCTTGGTTTTGATGTTAATTTCAATGTCTTCGGATTGGCTGGACTGACTATGCTTAAATGCGTTTTCGACAAAAACAATCAATATTAAGGGGGCAATCTTAAAACCGGGTGGTACGTCAGACTTCTCAAATGAAATCTGTCCCCTATTCTCAATCTGTAGCTCATTGAGTTTGGTGAAATTCTCCAGGTGCTCCAGCTCTTTATGGAGGGGGACATACTCCTCCCTACATTCATATAACATATAGCGCAAGACGGAACTCAACTCAAGTATGATGGTCGGAGTCTTGGGAGAATTTTCAATGGCGTACGAGTATAGGTTGTTTAGATTATTGAACAGGAAATGTGGATTTATCTGGGATTTCAAGTATTGCAATTCACTATCACGTACTACAGAGTTCAGTTCTTCCAACTGGTTTTGCTTTCTGAAGACGTCCCAGCCAAATTTAGATCCTACCAGGATACTAATCACCGGAAGAATATCAGTGAGACTGAAGAAAATACCCGGAAAGTTTGCCGCTCTTTTACCTTCAAAGTACAGAGGTTCCCAAAACCATTCTTCAACAATGATGACAATACTAATCAAGAGCACTGTGCTGAGAATGAAAGCAAGATGTTTTTTCCGATAAAGAAATAGGGGTAGAAGCCAGTAATTGATAATGATCCCGGCGATAATATAGGAGGTTAGGAAAGCCACCCGGTAATTCATGACCTGCATATCATGCCGATCAAAACAATAAAATATGAAGACCAGGCCGTGAATAGCTATCTGGAAGAGCACTTCCTTCCAGGTGATTTTCGACATGCTGGTTTCCAAACTCATAAGGCAAATCTACTTTTAAACCGATAAAAGGACGATTCCATTCGTTGAATAACGTTTTGTACCATCTCAACGACAGTTTGCGGGAAGTTAACGAGA
>JAUILM010000745.1 GCA_030432855.1 Bacteroidia bacterium | reverse complement strand
GTGTAGATTCAGCGAATAATTTATCGATTGTTCGGGTTTCAGATCTTCGATTATTTCCACTTTTCGCTGTCCCGTCACAAAAGCGTGATCCTCGGTAAAAAGATTAACGATACGAAAACCCGTACCAAAATTTGCTCGAACTGACGTCCAGTCAGAAAAATCATATTTTACATTGAGTCGGGGTGCCGAAACAAATCCATGATCGCCGTAATGATCCAATCGCATACCTCCCAGAAAGGTAAGGTCCTCTCCCACTGACCATTCGTCCTGAACAAAAACTCCCGGAATAAATTGCTTTACCGGATCATTGACCAAATCTCCCTCCCGGAATGTTTCGGTGGCCACGGTATTGTCATCGTAATTATTGTATCTCAATGTACTTCCCAAGAGCAGGTCATGAGATCCGAGGGGTTTTCTCCACTGCAGCGAAGCATAGGCAATATTTTGCGCTGCCTTATAAAAATCCGAACCGTAGTAACTATCCTGGTCGTGGGTAGAAAACGAATAGTCCAACTTCAGATCTTCCTCTGAATTGAAGACATAAGATCCGAATACTTCAAATCGATGCGTATAAATACTTTCACCATAGATTGAATCACTACCTCTTAGATTTCGATATGCTCTGTCTCGCACAAATTCTTCTACTCCATTCCTGCGGTCTTCATAGTAATACTTGGCAGCCAGTGAAAAAGGCTTTCCACTCCTTCGCCCAAAATTCCACTTAGAAAATAAGGAATATCGATCCAGATTGATCCCATCTCCGAAAGCGTCATTATTGACATCATCAAAATCATTGATGTAGGCATAATTCAATCCCAGCATACCCGTAGTCTTCCCCAGTTGTATTTTCGACGAGATATTTCCAAACGACTCCATGTGAGAAGTACCCATCAGATCCACAGCCAGTGCTGGTTGTTCAGAAGGATCTTTGGTGATGATATTGATAATGCCTGCTACCGCTTCCGATCCATACAGCGTACTGCTGGGTCCTTTGATCACTTCAAATCGATCAATTATGAGATTAGGAATACCATTGAGACCATATACGGAGGCGAGATTGCCATACATCGGGGTACCATCCATCAGTACGGCAGTATATGTACCCTCCAATCCATTGATACTGATACTATTGGTATAACAAACCCCGCATGCCACCACCTCCTGGACACCACTCACCATTTTCATGTTATCCACCAGATTGCTGGAAGCGGCGGGCAAAAATGTCTCTAACTGCTTGGCATCATACACATCCACTTTGACGGGTGATTTAGATACATGCACTTGCTTCATTGTCCCTGTCACCACCACTTCATCCATCGAGATCGTACTACGAAGCTGAAACTCGATTTTCACCGTATCATTCGGACCGACGGATACCGTCTCAATGGCCGGATTAAAGCCCACGTACGATGCCCGCACTTTGTATGTACCCAGTTCAGGTAGTTGGATACTGAATAACCCATCCACATCGGACTCTACGCCTAGATTTAGCTCTCTGATTTCGATCGTGCCAAATGCCAAATCATCACTAGTACCCGCATCCTTTATCACCCCCATCACCACCTGTGCATGGACAAAAGTTAAAGTGAATAAAGTACTAAGCAGACTAATTAATAACTTCATTGACAGATTATACATAATTTCGAGTACTAAAATATAAAAGTTAGTCACGACTAACAAATAATAAATGAAGAAACTTACAAAGAGTGAGGAGGACTATCTAAAGGCACTATTTCATCTGATTGAAGAGCAGCAAAATGATGAGGTGGGTACCAATCAGGTAGCTCAGCATCTGGACGTAAAACCCGCTTCGGCCAGTGCCATGCTTAAGAAACTCCGGAAGAAGTCCTATATAGACTTTGAGAAGTATGGAAAGATCAGACTACTTCCGTCGGGAAGGAATCTGGCCCTGGATATGGTACGCAAACATCGCCTCTGGGAGACCTTTCTCCACGAACATATGCACTTCGAGTGGGATGAGGTACACGAGGTAGCAGAACAATTGGAGCATATCGACTCTGAAAAGCTCATTGAAGAATTGGAGCGATTTCTGGGACACCCCAAATTTGATCCTCATGGTGATCCAATACCACCCTCCAGTGGAAAATATCAGGCCCTGGACAAACCTTCGCTGGCAGATCTCAAGGTGGGGGAACGGTGCTACATTTCGGCAGTCAACGATCATTCCTCTGACTTTTTGCGATTTGTGAAAGAGCTGGGGCTGGCTCTTAGTTCAGAAATTAAGTTGGAAGAAACACGGGATTTTGATGGATCCCTGTTGATTTCCTTTGATGGCAAGAAGATCAATGTATCCCGGAAATTTGCCCAAAATGTAACAGTAACGAGAATCCCAGGTAAGAAATGAGTGCTTTCGTAAAAGAACTTGAAGCAGATTTTCAGTTGGCAGGTAATCCTGCGTATGCTGAACAAATGAGCCGCTACATGCGCAATAAGTTTCCATTCTTTGGGATTCGATCGCCAGAGGTTAAACGCCTGTTGAAAGTCCGACGTAAAGCCACACCTCTGGATGATACGCTGGGGCATATCTTACACAGGATGTGGGACCACGATAACCGGGAGATGCAATTTGCGGCTATCGAGGTGCTAAAGAAGGAGCTCCATAAGCAGGAAGCCCCTTTCATCAAGGTAATAGAAACCCTAATCGTGACTAAATCCTGGTGGGATACCGTGGATGCCCTTTCTGTTTTGGCAGGAGATCATCTCAGACGACATCCCGCACTGCAGCCGAAAGTGACGGATACATGGATTACTGCTGAAAACATGTGGTTGCAGAGAGCGGCCATCTTACATCAACTTAAATATGGTCCTGAGACCGATTTCAATCGCATGAAGCAATATGTTCTAAGCGTGTCCCACAGCCGAGAGTTCTTTCTGCAAAAAGCATCGGGATGGGCACTGCGACAATATGCCCGTCATGCCCCGCATCATGTCCGTGACTTTGTGGAAGAGAATAAGAGTACACTTTCAGCTCTTACGCAGCGGGAAGCCATGAAGCACTTACGATGACAGTGTGTCCTCTTTGTAGGAAACGCCCACCTGCCTGCGAATCTCATCCAGTAAGGATATCAATTGCATACTGTCCTGGTGACTCCAGTGCTTACTTTCGATACGCCCTGCCTTCAGACAATCATGGCATTCAATGATTTCATGAGCATATCCTTTTCCAATCTTAGGGCATTCAATATGGTAAGGATCATAGCCTGCTTTGATAATGGTCAATTGCTCGGACTCAAACCATCTGGGCTGAATGAGAATATATCCTTTTGAGCAGGTGATACGGGCCGGCATGTTAGAGTCAAACATGAATGAAG
>JAUILM010000744.1 GCA_030432855.1 Bacteroidia bacterium | reverse complement strand
GGGCATTGGAGTCAGTGATCCTGTTGGACAGTTGCATATCAGAACAGATGGATCAGATGAGATGATTTATCAGTCGACCTCTACTGGCTATGTTGGATACACATCCGTCAATACACTGGGCTCATATTTTTCAGGTACAATCCTGGATCGATTCTCAATTTTCGATAACCAACGGGGAGAACGACTGACTGTGAGCGCTAACGGAAACATAGGAATAGGCATATCTTCTCCATTGGAAAAATTCCATATACACAACGGGAAAGCCCTAATTACTCCGGAGTCTACGGGAAATACTGAACTGACCCTGGCAGAGAACTCTGCTGGATCGACGGGAAGTATCATTCGGCATGATATCAACCATGGACTGGATTTCTTCTCTAAAGAAGATGGGACCATTTCAAATACACCTATGCTCAACCTTCAGCCCTCAGGAGCAGTGGTCAGAGGCAACACGATCGGGACAGCCCTGGAAGTCATCAATGCCTCACCGGCATTCAATTCCAATGGCATTAGTGTCAATCTAAATGTGGATGTCTTAACACCTCAGAATCGATTCATGATCTTTTCACATAAGAATAAGACAAGGGGAATGATTCATGGTCAGGAGACACTGACCACATTAAGTCGGAGCCTGATCAATGATTTACTTGGAAGTGACCCTATCGAAGACGATCCTACGACTGCCAGTGAAGATCGTGATCAGGCAGCTAGTGGCTCCGACAATGGCATTCTCTCCTTCATTGGGTCTAATTACGGCCAGGAGCTTTTATGGCATACTGCTGAGTTTATCGAGGCTATCATTGTGTTGATTGCAAACAGTTTTTCCGTTCTGGATCCAGATGATTACGCTGCCTGCAGTTATGCTGTCATTAGTCAGGGAGTTAAACTTTGGGTTTTTCTCGCTATAGAAGAGCTCACCGCAGGTATTGCCTACGAATCGGAAGGTGCTGACTATGCCGAATGGTTGAAAAAGGCAGATACATTGGAGGTATTAACTCCGGGTGATGTCGTAGGTGTCATTGGTGGTCAGATATCCCGATCTTATACTGATGCAGATCAATTCATGGTAGTATCGCATCAGCCCATGGTAGTCGGGAATATGCCCGCTTCAGATCAAGAAAACCAATTTGAAAAAATTGCATTTATTGGTCAGGTGCCTGTAAAGACTATCGGCGAAGTGCAGGTAGGTGACTACATTCTCCCCAGCGGAAATGGGGACGGTCTTGCAATTGCTGTATCCAGAAAACATATGCGCCCAGGAGATTATCACAGGATCATTGGTATCGCATGGTCTGCGGCTGACAGCACAAAGTTTATTAATCTTATAAATACTGCTGTAGGTATAAACTCAAACGACCTTGCTGGACATGTCGAACAGATGCAATCCATGATGAATAAAATGCAGCTGGCATTAAATAGATTAGATCCCAATTATCAGGTATCACTCTTTGATGTGCATGGCCTGGAAAATGAAAACACATTTCATCAGAACATTTCAAAAGGTGAAACATTTTCCAACTATGTACGAAATCAATCAACCTCCAGCGTATCAGAAATCGAAAATCTTCAAGCGTACCGCAACAAGACCTACGGTGACATAAAGGAAAATCTCACCAGACAAGGGTTTGACTTTACGTATTTCCCACATTTGGAAAATCTATTAGATAATCCTACCCGGGAAAATATGGAACTTGCACACAATCACTATATGAATGCATTAGAAAGAATGAATGGATTATTGACAAATATCCACTAAGGAATTACGTTATTTTAAATTGGACTCCCGGACATATGTTTGGGAGTCCAGTCTTATTATCAAAACTCTCAACAAATTAAGATGCATTAGTAGACAAAAAATATCTATCTGAAGTTGCAAACTTCAGATATCGGGGTCGAGACTACAGTTAGGTTCGTTCGTATTTGAAGTCTGACAAAGATATTTATCTGATGTTGCAACCTTGAGATTACGGTGGGAAAACTGCAGATAGCTTTTGCAAACTTCAAACAGTTTCAGAAAAGCGTTTATGTCAAAAACGAATGCCACGACTAAAGGCTTCCTTTATATAATTGATAAAACTAAAGGGTTGATATCCCAAATCTTTTAAGTGTAGGGCTAAGCCATTCTTTACTTCCTCAAAGTTCCGTATATAAAAACTGGATATTTCCTGGACACAAATACCATCTTTGATTATCCGTAGAATCTCATAATCGACATATTTTGTAGACTGGGTTTGTGTTTTAAATCCATCGAGTTCCTGCCACATATAAGACTTTGAGGTACCACCAAGTGGACTTTCCATCCTTATCCCATCTTCAGTTATTTTCAGCCGACGAATTTTAGGTAATTCTATGATTAATACGAAGACCAAGCTAATGATCAATACCAATATAAAATAGACGTAAAGAAAAGATTCATTACTCGTGTTCTGCTTAAGAAACACATAAGGTACGAAAACGGCAAGAAACATCCCGAAACTCAAAATGAGCAGGAACACTGCAACCCCAAAAATCCTAAATTTAGAAGTCATCTTCACAAAATGATAAAGAAATATAAAACCACTAAGAACTAGTAGACCGACCCATAAAATACTAGCGGCAATTTTCATATCTTTTTCCGAATTTCTGCGTTCCAAAGCCTCGACATAACTTATGCTATGGCTGTGTTTTGCGCCTTGAACTTCGAAAAAATCTTATTAAAATTTCTCACAATATCTAATGGGTCGGTCTACTAGCACTATAAAGATATAATAACTATCTATTTGTGAATTAATCCATAAACAACTTCTTTGAGTTTGCACCTGAAGCACATATTTGACAATCCGATTTCATACAAGCCTGACCGAAGATATTGATCTGAAGTTGCAACCTAGATAACGTCATGTATTTGTACGGCAGTAGATACTATTTTTAGTTCCAAGTCGCTACTTGAAGTCTGTAACTTCAGTACATATTTCTTATTTGGATGCGGGAGGTTAAACCAGAAAGGACTTCCGATCATCAGAAGTCCTTTCATGATATAATTTATCGACTAATCCTATTATAACTAGTTCTTCAACATCACACCTTCGTATCCTACAAAACTAATATGGAGATGATCAGACTCAGCTGTCTTGACAGAAAAACTACCATCCAGGTCAGATACGGTGCCGACCGTAGTACCCTGCACCACAATACTGGCACCAGGAAGCACCTCTCCATCGGGACTCAATACATGTCCAGTCCAGGCACCATCTTTATATATAGCTTTCACTTTCAAAGTGCCTTCGTTTTGCACTTCCAGCTTTTCTGCCATAACCATACCATACGCTGTATTGTCATCGTTCTTGTTTTCCTTA
>JAUILM010000743.1 GCA_030432855.1 Bacteroidia bacterium | reverse complement strand
CAAAATGGTCTTCCATTTTGAGGGTGCTGCTCGTCGGATATCCGACAAATAGATTTCATGATGCAGGCCCGATAACTGATAGCCCTGGTCCTTAATAAATTGGTGCAGCCGTTCGATAGTGGGACCTTCCTCACTAAATGGACCTATATGCATCACCTGGGCTGATGGGCCTTCTTCGAAGGTCTCAAAAACCATATTCGACAGGGATGGCAGATCTTTTTTCATTTTCACTGCCAGTAATGAATCTCTGAAATGTGATTCGTCAACGATTTCAGGTTGCATGATCATCATGGTCCATTTCCACTGACTCTTTTCATCTCTTTTAAACACCTCCATATCGTGTGCCCACCAAATTCCTTCGAGGGGTAGTACTCCGTAATTAATACCAGGGTTACCTTTCTTTATACTAAACTTAATATGATAAGCTACCGAAAAAAGGGCTTCGACGGCCTCTTTGTAGTCCTCGGAGGTGTTAGGATCACCTTCGCCGGAGATTTTCAGGAACTGCATGGACGGCACATCTACTATCACGGGCTCTTTACCCGCATGGTAGAGGTGGCGTAGTTCTTTTTTGTAATCTATCTTTTCCAAAGAATTGTAATCGGGTCGAAGATTTTAGCTGGCTACTTCCTTTGCCTGAGCAGGATCATATTTCACAAAAAAGTGAATCCATAATGATCTGCTAAATCTAAAGGCGAGGTTATGAATAAGAATCGTCAGTAAGCCCACCGTAATAATGGTAGCTGTCACACTCCAACCCAGGCCGAAGACTAAGACCAGGCCGATGACAATGAATAACCACCCCGTCAGTATGTATGAGATAAACATAGCACCAAAATAGAAACCAGGCTCAGGTTCAAAGTTTGCGGAGCAATGAGGGCATCTTTCATGCATCTTATATGCATTCTCATAGTTGTAAGGCTGCTTAAAGAGCTTACCAGATCTACACCGTGGACAAGTCATAGTGATGATGCTCTTAATACTACTCATGATGTTCCAAATCTTGGTTTGAAGATCTTAAAATGTAAAGTTATCACAGATTAAATGTAGTTGTGTGATGAAGATCACGACGGGAGGCACAAAAGACCTGACAGAATAATTAAAGGCTCTTGGTCAGAAAATTTAGATTTTGAACATCATAGATACCTGCTTCGATACGCTTGATGAAAGTGCCTTTTGGAATCATTACTGTGGAGTGATTATCAATGATTTCCACTTCGTATCCAACGGGTTTTTCGGAAATAATGCGCACGGGAATTCTATCTTCCATCATAGTCTGTCAGTTTAAAAAATTATACAAATGAGATATTGCCAGATATCAAAAGCAGTTGGCTGAAGATACTGAATTTCGCATCGACCACAAAACCACCCCAAGAGGAGAAATGATGTGAACTACGATGTCCAAGCATAGCAACAGAGATTCTGATACCTTTGTTGACATATAGAAAAAGGCCAGCCATAGCAATGTATGGCTGACCTTTCATCCCCCATGAATTCTCCCGTTCTATTTAAGCTGCTTGTCCATTCTCCTTCTTGAGAGGTGGTCGAAATACCAGGTGGTTATCAAAAGCATCCAATACCACTGTGCTATTCGGTTCCACTTTCTGGTGGAGCAACTGCTTACTCAATTCATTTAGTACTTTCTTCTGTATAAAGCGCTTTACAGGTCGGGCACCAAACTGAGGATCAAATCCTTGTTCTGCTATAAAATCAATAGCCTGCGGTGTTGCATTCAATTCAATCTGCTGCTTTTCAAGCACTTTACCCAGAACTCTCAGCTGTATCTTGACAATCTCATGAATGTGTGACTTAGAAAGAGGCTGGAACATGATGATGTCATCGATTCTGTTGAGAAATTCAGGTCTGAGCGATTGTTTGAGACGTTCGAAAACCAGTGCCTCAGTACGCTCAAGTACCTGTGACTTATTCTCCTCATTGATGTCCTCAAATCCTGCCTGAATGATATCGGAGCCCATATTTGATGTCATGATAATGATAGAATTCTTAAAGTTTGCTACGCGGCCTTTGTTGTCAGTTAATCTACCATCGTCAAGCACCTGCAGTAAGATGTTGAATACATCGGGATGTGCCTTTTCTATCTCATCCAGCAATATGACGGAGTATGGTTTTCTCCTTACCGCCTCGGTCAGCTGTCCACCTTCGTCGTAGCCAACATATCCTGGAGGTGCTCCTACCAGACGACTCACTGCATGACGTTCCTGATATTCACTCATGTCAATACGTGTGAGCATTTGCTCATCGTCAAACAATAACTCGGCCAGTGCCCGAGCCAACTCCGTTTTTCCGACCCCGGTCGTGCCCAGGAATAGGAAAGAACCTATGGGACGTTTTTCGTCGCTGAGACCTGTGCGGTTTCGTCTGATGGCATCTGCCACCGCCGATACCGCTTCATCCTGTCCCACCACTCGATGGTGAATTTCCTCTTCCAGATGAATCAATTTGTCTCGTTCTGATTGTACCATTCGGGCGACGGGAATGCCTGTCCATTTACTGACAATGGCAGCAATATCTTCTGAATCCACTTCTTCTTTCACCAGCTGACTTCCGCTCTCCTGCATTTCAATCAACCGGGCGTTAAAATCCTGCAGTTGCTTTTCGGCTTCTGGCAGTCTTCCATATTGTATTTCTGCCACATCACTAAACTTGCCCTCTCGCTCAAGCTGTCGCGCATGCAGTTTTAATTCTTCAATCTCCTGCTTTACCTTTTGCATTCCCAGCACGATTTCACGTTCGCTTTCCCATTGAGCCCTTAGTTGATTTCGCTGGTCCTCAAGATTTGCCAAATCCTCGTTGATGCGCTTGATTTCATCTTTGGATTTTTCTCGTTTCATGGCCTCTCTCTCGATCTCCAATTGACGGATCTTTCTTTCCACTTCGTCCAGCTCTTCGGGCATAGAATTCATCTCTAAACGGAGCCTTGCGGCTGCCTCGTCAATTAGGTCGATTGCCTTGTCTGGCAGGAATCGATCAGTGATGTATCGGTGAGATAATTGGACACTGGCGACGATTGCCTCATCACGAATATTAATCTTATGGTGTGTCTCATAGCGTTCCTTAAGACCCCTTAGGATAGATACTGCATCTTCTACAGATGGTTCGTCGACCATTACTATTTGGAATCGACGTTCCAGAGCCTTGTCCTTTTCAAAATACTTTTGGTATTCATTCAGTGTGGTAGCTCCAATGGCTCTCAGTTCTCCCCGTGCCAGTGCGGGCTTCAGAATATTTGCCGCATCCATGGCTCCCTGTCCACCACCAGCACCCACCAGTGTATGGATTTCATCAATAAAGAGGATCACTTCACCCTCGGCACTGGTCACCTCCTT
>JAUILM010000742.1 GCA_030432855.1 Bacteroidia bacterium | reverse complement strand
AAGTGACTATTATCTTGGTTTGATCTACCTAAGCTCTTAAAGATCACATATTAAACTTTAACTAATATTTATAATATTAGAAAGGGCGAAAGTTTTAATTTTGCCGTTTCATAGATTATTGACCACTTTGGTCAATCCATGAGATAGATAGTAGTAATGTTCGAAAGATTAGTAAGTCACCCTAACTGGCTACTCCCTCCGGTAGTCAATTCTGTTTTCTTAGATCGTGTTACATCACTGTCAGTGAAGACATCATGTCTGATCCTGGGATTGTTTCTGTATACTCCCATGTTTGGACAAGGAGATAGTTTCCAATCTGAATCTGAGAATTCGTTTTTACTGGAGCCTGATGGTAGCAAGGGAGAAGATACCCTGCATCATCATCGTCATTTTGAGGAGAATTGGAACACCACCCGGTTTAATGCTTATGAAGATGTGACCGTTGACTTTCCCTTTAAGATCGAGTTTGACGTATCTCATTTTACTCCTCCTATGGATAGTCGCATGATTGTCACCTCTAGATATGGTAAGAGATGGGGCCGGGGACATCATGGCATAGATATCGATCTTTCTACGGGAGATGAGGTATCTGCCCTCTTCGATGGAAAGGTTCGACATGTAGGGCATCACTATGGTTTCGGAAAGACCATTGTAGTACGACACAGTAATGGAATAGAAACCGTGTATGCGCATCTTTCAGAGTATAAAGTTGCTGTCAACGACACGGTGGCTGCGGGAGATCTATTAGGCTTAGGTGGGGCAACAGGCAACGCACGAGGTAGTCACTTACATTTAGAGGTCCGTTACAAAGGTGTAAGTATTAACCCTGAATACTTATTTGATTTTTCTAAAGGTGGTTCTATTCGATCACCTGAAGTTTGGGTGACCCGAGAATGGACGAAGCCGTTTCTCCATAATTCTAAGCGACAGAGTGATATTCATGTATACACTACACATGAGGAAGTGATGGAAGTGCTGCAGCCAAAAAAGACAATAGTAAAGCAAGAGCCAATTCCACTTGACTCATATGTCCATGTTGTAATTCCAGGGGACACCATGTATAGTATTTCCCGGCGGTATCAACTACCTATCGAACATATCTGTAAGACCAATGATATCGCAGATGCCACCAAAATAAAGGTAGGGCAGAAGCTCTTACTGCGACCCTAAGTACTTAACGGGCTGTTGAAGATCCTGGGTTCTGATATCCTGACTGTTCTTAGTCCATACTGCTTGGCTTGCAAATGAGCTGGTAAAAAGCGAAGGGAATACAGAGTTAACCGGTACTTTCGATTTGACCATCAAAGATTTAAGATGTCTGTTGAACTTAAAATCGGCCTGTGGCTACTATTCCTTCTTGTGGTTCTTTGGGTGATTTTCCGTAAGAGAGCTAATAAGGTTGCTATTTTGTCCTCAGACTCTCTGCAAGTCCTGGAAGAGCATGTATTGTATTACAGACAGCTTAGCGCAGAGGAAAAGATCCGGTTTCAAAAGCTGGTGGAAAGCTTTCTATCCGAGGTTGAAATCACGGGAGTAGGAGTAGAAGTGGAACAAGTAGATCGCCTTCTGGTTGCAGCAAGTGCGGTGATACCTGTGATGGGCTTTGCTTCCTGGACACACTATCCGCACCTCAAAGAAGTGCTCCTTTATCCAGATCGGTTTGATCACCTGGACTATCGCACGGAGGGAGCTGAAAGAAATACGTTAGGTATGGTGGGGTGGGGTGTCATGCAGGGGAAAGTAGTGCTGTCAAAACCTGCATTGCACCAGGGATTCAAATATGCAGACCGGTCCAACGTGGGAATCCACGAGTTTGTCCATCTTATAGATATGATGGATGGGTATACCGATGGGGTACCTTCCTACCTGATACAAAAGCCACAGTATATGCCTTGGATCAAGTTGGTGTACAATGAGATCGCCAGCATCAGGAAGTCCCAGTCAGGAATTAACCCTTATGGTGCTACCAGCGAGGCTGAATTTTTTGCAGTAGCGAGCGAATACTTTTTTGAAGCACCACATTTACTGAAAAGAAATCATCCGGAGCTATACCAGATGCTAGTCAAAATCTTTAACCAGGAATCGAATTAACTATTCGTCAATTTCGATACTTGTGATCCGGTCGCCCTGGGCGATTTGGTCGATTACATCCAGTCCTTCAGTCACTTTTCCAAAACAAGTATGATTCCCATCCAGATGGGCCGTGTTGTCTCTGCTGTGGCAGATAAAAAACTGTGATCCCCCTGTATTTCTTCCGGCATGTGCCATCGAAAGCACTCCTTTCTCATGGTGCTGATTTCCGCCATCCAGTTCACAATCAATATGATATCCGGGTCCTCCGGTGCCTGCGATGCCAGGAGCGCCCTCTCGCGAATTGGGACAACCTCCCTGAATGACAAAGTTTGGGATAACTCGATGGAAGGTAAGCCCATCATAAAATCCATCCTTGGCTAGTTTTACAAAATTAGCCACCGTGTTGGGGGCGTCTTCGTCGTAGAACTCGACGGTCATAGTACCTTTTTCGGTGTTGATTTTTCCGGTCATTACTTTCGTTTGAGATTAATTGGTCTGCAAAGAAAATGAAAATGTCCACAAATATTGGACTAAACACTATTTACCTGGAAAAGAATAGCATCACTAATGCAGCTGATATAGACAGATATCAATTGCACCCCTACACAGATGAAATCAAGAAATAGAAAGCAATGAGTCCGTGCTATGTTTGGATAGAAAAGCATGGGTATGATTCATCGTTTCCTTGTACTGATTCTGTATGTATGGATCTGCACGAATACTTTCGCACAAGAAGAGGTGAGGGGTGTCGTAAATAATTTTTACGAGGTATTGGATATACGCCAGGATGATTGCCGTGTGAAGGTGACTCTGGATCGACAGGTGAGCGAGACAGTGGGACAGAAGATGGTATTGATACAAATGAAAGGTGCAGTGATTGATACCTCCAACACAGCAAGTTTTGGACATATAGTGGATTTAGGAAATGCTGGAAACTTTGAAATCGTAATGATCGATAGTGTCGCCAGTCACTGCTATTGGATCTCTGGTCTTCTTCGATCATACGATGTGACCGGAAAGGTACAATCCGTCAGTATGCCCTCTTATCAAAGTGTGGTCCTGCTTGATACGATCATTCAAAATCCCTGGGATGGTACGGTTGGAGGTGTCTTTGCCTTGGAGGTTGCAGAGACGCTATTTATAGAGACACCTATTGATGTATCTGGTATGGGCTTCAGAGGTGGGTCTATATCAAATAATCCTAATGGAGGGTGCGGTCTGGGATCTCCAGACTACTATTACCCCCTCGATTTGCCCGGAAATGCATGGCCTGCA
>JAUILM010000741.1 GCA_030432855.1 Bacteroidia bacterium | reverse complement strand
TCAGATTTTCGTCATGGTGGAAAATCTGAAGAACATGCCCCTTTGAAAATCGTAGGTGTTCAGTATCGTGACGCTACTTCCGCGAGTAAGGCTCTGGCAGCAATGGTAGATGCCAGTACGCTCAAGAAACCGCCATTAGCGGGAGGGAAAATCGCTAAAATGGGTGGAAAATGGGTAACCATTGATGACTTTGGTGCAGTAGATTTCAGTGTGTTTTGATGAAGATATACTTATCAACTCGATCGAAGAAAGATCAGTCTCTGGGCTGATCTTTCTCTATTTAGCTTCTGCTTCTCAATAATTTGTATTTTAACGCAAATAGAACATCAAATAATGCGACGGACTTTTCAACTCTCGATTCTGCTTTTTCTGAGCTTAGGCCTGCTGCGAGCACAGGATAATACCAACGCCGAGTTTACGACCATCTTTAATGGTGAAGATCTAAGCGGGTGGAAAATACCAGATGGCGATAATGGACATTGGAAGGTCCTGGATGGAGTCATCGATTACGACGCCGAAAGTGAGGCCGCAGATGATAAAAATCTTTGGACCGAAGAGACATACGGAGACTTCATCCTAAAAGTCGATTGGCGTATCAAAGCAACACCCTATTCAAACCCGAACGTTCCGATTATTCTTCCAGATGGAACCCATAAGAAAAATGAAGATGGAGAAACCATACGTATGCTCGTGCCAGATTCCGACTCCGGTATCCTACTGAGAGGAATGAGCAAATCTCAGGTTAATATCTGGGGATGGCCAATCGGCTCTGGCGAAGTGTATGGCTACCGAATGGATCGTGACATGCCTGCTGGAGTACGCCGGGGCGTCACACCCACTGTCAACGCTGATCATCATATCGGTGAATGGAATACTTTCGTAATCACCATGAGGGGTGATCGTCTCACCGTCGAGCTCAATGGTATGACGGTCATAGAAAACGCTCAGTTACCAGACATTCCAGCAGAAGGGCCCGTCGGCTTACAACACCATGGTGCTAAAAGAGATGGTGAATGGGTAAGTCCTCCTAGTTTGGTGCAATTTCGCAACATAGAGATTCGCGAGCTCTAAAGGATCTTGTCAATACCCAGATTGATGCTTCAATCGTAAATCGTAATGTTCCGGGGCGAGATCGAAGCCGGCAACTCACAAGTAATGGAAATAATCCGTTTAGCCTGGTGCCGAATCACCGAAGCCACTATGATGTCTAGATTTCCTAGCTAGCTAACCACGAAATGAGCCATAAGTCAGAACGACTGACTTTTGTGGAAACAATACTTGAAGACTGATTACCCACAAAAGCCCCATATTTCAGCAGAACTTCGAGATCCGTGACAAAATGTGACATCCCACCCAGAGATCACCAGTATTCACATTACAAACCATACATTGTAGCAACCATATCGCTCCCGTACCTATAGCCCCTACGGTTTCTCGTAAACTGGTTCATTAAAAAATCTCGCGCGCGATGCATTTCAAAAACACAGTAAATCTGGGACAACTTGCCAGGGAGATTGCTGCCCCGTATACCGGTCCGTCAAACATTCCGATTTCTGGCTTGGGTCTCTATCCCTTCATAAAGCCCGGTGACCTGGTCTTTGCTGACCATCCAGGCTACCTACATCTTCTAGAAAAGAGTGCAGCAACCGTTATTCTCACGAATCAATCGGAGAATAAGACAAGGGGGAAATGCAAAATATTTGTCGATGATCCCTATGCCGTTTTTGCAACGATCATGGTGCGATATGGCATTCCCAAAGCGGGAGATATTGGCAAAACAAGAATTGGAAAAAACACGAGGATACATCCTTCAGCTGTAGTCGGAAAGAACGTAATCATCGGGGATCACTGCACGATTCATCCAAATGTCGTCCTATATGATCAGGTCCGGATTGGTAATAATGTAACTATCCATGCGAACAGTGTTATTGGATCAGATGGTTTCTATTTTCAACGGCATAATGGACAACTCAGGGGACTCCCTTCGACAGGATTATGTGTCATCGAAGACTATGTCAGCATAGGTGCTAACTCAACCATTGATCGAGGGGTCGTGTCAGAAACAAGAATAGGACAGGGAACGAAAATAGATAATCAGGTACATATTGGACATGACACCCGCATAGGCAAACACTGTGTGCTGGCAGGATGCTCAGCAGTAGCAGGGTGCACTATAGTGGAAGATGAGGTATGTATTTGGGGACAGGCCGGCCTTAAGAGCGGCATTATTGTAGGTAAAGGAGCACAAATACTGGCGCAAAGTGCCGTCCTGTCATCCGTTCCCGCCGGGGCCAAAATGCTGGGCTCGCCGGCGATTGATGCACGAAATAAGATGAGGGAAGTCGCCACGATTAAACAACTCACACGTATTGCACCCCGGTTGTTGAAATGGTTTTCTTTGACCGGGAAGGATGCCTCACAGGTCTCTGCTATATGAACATTTTCGCACTTATTCGTAGAGAATCTCAATCCTCTTTTTCCCTTCTGATCTTGGCGGTCATTACCTCTGGTATAGCCAATGCGTTGTTATTGGCAGCTATCCATCAGCTACTTAATAATTATGGGCAAAATCGTATCGTCATCCTATGGCTAGCGATCTTTATCAGTTGCGTTTTGATCTTCTACTATGCTAAAAGATACCTGCTCCATCGTTCTACCATTTTAGTGGAAAAGGTCGTGTCGGAACTGAGAAAACGGATTAGTGACAAGGTGCGAAAATCGGAACTCAGAGTGATTGAAAATGTAGGTTCTCCGGATATTTATGCCCGTATCACCCAGGATGCTAACTTAATTTCTCAGTCAGCTGCCTTTATCATCAACGCATTACAATCGGCTATCATGATTGTCGCTTGTATGTTATATCTGGCCTACCTCTCTCCTACAGCCTTTTTATTGATTGCTATTTCGATCAGCCTGAGTTTTATCTATTACATGAGGCGGCAGAAAAAAATCAGAGGTGACATACAGGCTATGTTTGAAAAAGAAACGGAATTCTTTGGATCGCTGGCAGAAATCATTTCCGGCATTAAGGAATTAAAACTGCACCACAGAAAAAATGTGCAGGCCTTCTCTGCATTTGAAACACTGGCAGAGGAAGCCCAGGCCATTAAAACCAGAACCGGATTTCACTATGTCTACAATATGACCTTTTCGCAGTTGTTTTTCTATATGCTAATTGGCGCTACCGCCCTTCTGATGCCTTTCCTAACCGAAGACACAGTGACTTCATAGCACTTATGTAAAAAGTAGCAACTTTAGAAGCATATTAATTCATCGCTAAAAAAATAGATATGCAATCGAAAGTTACTACAACACCTAAGTTATTCATTGGACATGATATTCACAAATC
>JAUILM010000740.1 GCA_030432855.1 Bacteroidia bacterium | reverse complement strand
GATCAAGGCCATTCAAGAATTGAATGACAAAGTTGATCAATTAGAATATCAAATCCAGTACCGGGAATAAACAGCAATAAATCAAGAGCTCCATGCAACCTAGGTGTTGTAAAATCCACTACTATCAAATGGCATATATAAAATGCTTGTTTTATCACCCTAGACTACCCAATCCCGTAGGTCTACTCCTCGAATAAATATGTATTCCAAGTAATCAATTTAAATACAATACTTTCTCAAGATCTTATCACTGTTATAAAGACTAGTATGAAACCAATAACCTTATTTTTTCTATTGAATTTATCTCTCAGTACTCTAGCCCAGGAAAAACAATTGGAAATTGAGGGTGCCATAAAAATCGGAGATCTGGATGAAGAATCACCCGATCCTCAAGAAGCGGGTACCATCCGCTGGAATCCCACTTCCCAGGACTTCGAAGGGTGGGATGGCACAGAGTGGAAATCTCTAACCCTCTCTGCTTCCAGTCACTCTAATCCTTCCAGCTGGGCACCACCTACCACGGAATTGTGTCGCCTGACCGCTACCGATGGAGCGGAAAATGATGAATTTGGCGGACGGGTTGATATTGATAACAATGTAATTGTAGTGGGGGTTTATGATCACGACACCGATGGAAATAATAACCAGGGAAAAGCGTATATTTTTGAAAGAAATGGTGAATGTTGGCAACAGATATCCGAGTTAACAGCCCTGGGAGGTGCAGCCGGCGATCGGTTTGGAATAAGCGCAGCAATATCCGGCGATGTTGTGATAGTAGGTGCACCTTTTCATGATAATCACGGAAATTCGGATCAGGGAAAAGCATACATCTTTGTGAAACCGGAGACGGGTTGGCCAACTGCCATGACCCAGACTACGACTCTAATTTCTAGCGATGGTGGTGCTGAAGATCAGATGGGATTAAGAGTAGACATTAGGGACTCTGTCGCAATCGTGGGAGCTCCCTATCATGATATTGGAGACAGTCTTGATCAAGGTAAAGTTTATGTGTTCGAAAGACCTGTGACGGGATGGCCCAGTACCATGACCCAAACTGCCACACTCCTGCCGAACAACGGAACGGCAGAAGAAAATTTTGGTGTCGGTATATCTCTGGATAAAGATGTGGTGGTTGTTGGTTCATTTAAAAACACCAATGGCAATTTTCAACAAGGCATTGCTTATATCTTTGAAAAACCGGCTTCCGGCTGGTCTTCTACGATCCATCAGTCTGCTTCATTGGAATCCAGTGACGGAGAAGCAGGAGATTTTTTTGGGTACTCGGTATCAATATCAAATAATAATATCGTAGTTGGAAGTCCATTTAAAGATGTCGACGAGAATGAATTGCAAGGTAAAGTCTACCTATATGAGAAACCTATTTCCGGATGGACTGAGACGATTACCGAAACAGCTACTTTGTTACCTACGGACGGTATCGAAGATGATATTTTCGGAGTCTCCTTGCAAATATCAAACGATATAGTAGTGGTGGGTGCACCATGGCACGATTCCAATGGAAATAATCGGCAGGGAAAAGCTTATATATTTCAAAAACCAACTCAAGGTTGGCATTCTAATATGTCTGAATCAACTATATTAAGGGCAAGCGATGGAGCAGCTGTTGATCAATTTGGAACCGATGTGGCTGTTAGTGGAAATGCAGTGCTTGTGGGGGCTCGAGGGCATGATGTAAATGAAAATGAGGACCAGGGGCAAGCTTATATTTTTTTAAGGAATGGGTATCCGGCTTCCCATTAAAGTACCTTTTCAATACTCCTCGAAGAATAGAATATTATGTTCGATATTGAGTGTCTCATTACTCTTTCAGCAATCCAACAATTCCCGCTATTAATTCATTTATTAATCCTCGCTTATCTCTTTCTAAAACATAAACGGCCATTGAAGTTTCCAAATCTGGAAAATACACAGCCCGGGTCCCCCAAAATCCTCCGTGTCCATATGCTGGCATCCCTTTATATTCATAGGAAGTGAGCCCCAGATAATAATTACCTGGTTCAGAATCTTTTGTTGGGACTGTGGTGAAGATTTGCTTAAAAACGGAAGTATCTTCAATCACACGATGGTTAAAGAGGTCATAAATAAACCCGGCTAAATCTTCCGCGGAGCAGGCAATTCCGCCACCTCCAAACAGATCAACTGATACATCTATGTACCGAGAATCCCAAGCCTGCTCACCCCAATATTGATGAACCAGGGGCTTTGATCCAGATGGCTTTGCTTCAAGGGTAGGAAACCAGGTGCTTTGTAGGCTTAATGATTCATAATTAAGCAATTCTCGCATAGCCGTATAAAAAGGCTGTTTTGTAATACCCTCTATTATTTCCGTCAATAAAAGATAATTTGCATCAGAGTAGCTAAAAACTGTTTCGGCGCTTCCAAGTGGTGGACCTGCTTTCACAGTAAGTTCTAATTGCTCATCACGTGTCCATCTATGGTTCTTATCCTTGGTTATAAAATCAATGTAAGCTCCATTTGCAAAATTTTCGATTCCGCTGGTGTGCGATAATAAATGCTTGACCGAAATAGAATCAAGACGATATCCTCGCCCTTCAAACAGATCTCTGGTTTTGGGAGTCAATAAATTTTGAATAGGTTGTTCGATGGATAATTTTCCCATCTCGACTAATCGTAAAATAGTAGCCGACACAAAGGTTTTGGTATTACTTGCAATCAAAGCAGGTTGGTCCGGTTCCAGTTCGGTTTTGTTTTCAAAATCAGAATACCCGACAGCTCCGCTCCAGCTAATACCTTTTTCGGGTGATTTTATACTCACCATTATACCTATAGCGTCCTGATTTGAAGAATAAATAGAATCAACTATTTCCTGAAATTTTGCCTCTATCGATTGAGAATATGTCTTATTATTAAAAAATAGAATCCCTATCACGGCAACTTGTAAGATCTTATTCATTCCATGAATTTTAAAATATTCTTCTACTTCCATACAACGCCCCACCTTCTTTCGTACTCCTAATGGTCAGAAAGTTACACTTTATAAATGAAGATGGACACCAATATGCAAACAGTAGAATGGAAAGCCATCGTTAATAAACAGCAATGTCTCTGGACAATCTATTCCTTAAAAAATTGAACCCACTAAATTTGGCTAAGCGTCATCAATACTCACATTGAAAAGTCCTCGTGACCGTCCTGATCCGTATATACTTCCTCCCTACTTCTTTCATATAGTCCTCCTGCAAACCTGATAACTCATAGTCGGACCCCATAGTACGGCAGCTATAAAAAGTGTACCTTAAAGCTTCGTGTGAAGAGAATAGTGAGCGTAGTGTGTATCGATTAAAAAATTGAAACATATCATGAATATT
>JAUILM010000739.1 GCA_030432855.1 Bacteroidia bacterium | reverse complement strand
CCATTTGCATCAAATGCAGCAGCATAAAGTATGGCATCTTCCATTCCCAGGAACTCGGCGATTTTTCGTTCCAGCTCCTTGTGGATGTCCTGGGTGCCGCAAATAAATCGCACGGAGGACATACCATAACCATGCGTATCAATAGCCTTTTTAGCAGCTGAAATAACTTTGGGATGAGAAGATAGCCCCAGATAATTATTAGCGCAGAAGTTTAGGACTTCTCCGCCCGCGGTTGTCTCAATATGGGCAGATTGAGGCGTAGTAATAATGCGTTCTGCCTTAAATAGACCCGCTTCCTGCAGTGCTTCTAACTCTTCAGCTATAATTTTAGATATAGAATCCGCCATAATTTCTTACGTATTTATTTGAGATAATTTTTCTAACATATCCAGGGTGATTTTTGAAAGGTCGTATTCCAGTTTCCATCCCCAGTCTTCCCGGGCACAACTATCATCAATGCTGTGACTCCAGGATGATGCAATTTCATCCCTAAAATCAGGTTTGTATTCGATGGTGAAATCAGGAATTGACTTTTTTATTTCATTAAATATTTCTTCGGGACTAAATGAAATTCCGGCCAGATTATAACTGGTTCGTACGGATAGACTGGATTCCGGTGCCTCCATAAGCTCCAGCGTAGCCCGGATAGCATCAGGCATGTACAACATGGGAAGATGTTTGTTGCGACTTAAGTAGCAGGTATAATGTTGGTCCTTTAAAGCCGAATGAAAGATTTCTACCGCATAGTCTGTGGTCCCTCCCTGCGGCATCGACTGATATCCGATGATGCCCGGATACCGTACTGATCGAATATCCATTTGATATTTCTGTACATAATAATTGGCCCACAGTTCACCGGTTTGTTTGCTGATGCCGTATACGGTGGTAGGTTCCAGGCTCGTGTGCTGAGGAGTATATTCTTTAGGCGTGGTAGCACCAAAAACCGCAATCGTGCTGGGATAGAAAATTTTCCGGATGCCTTTCAAGCGGCACACTTCCAGCATCATGATCCAGGCATTTAAATTCACGTCCCATGTCTTAAGTGGATTCCATTCTCCATTTGCTGAAAGGATCGCCGCCAGATGATATATCTGGGTGATCTTATAGTCATCGATGATTTCCTCCAATCTGTGACGGTTAAGAATGTCCAGCACTACAAAGGGACCGGCATTATGGTCGATTCGCTTGATATCGGAGGCTATTACTGCAGGTGCGCCATAGGTTTCTCGGAGGGCTTGCGTCAGCACAGTTCCAATCTGACCACCCGCTCCGGTTATAAGAATTCTCTCCTTCTTCATCTATTCATATTGACGAAGTAAAGGTACAAAGTGCGTACATATCTTGAAGTAGTGTGTTCAGTTTTACTTGAGGGATAGTTGTACTTTGAGGATCGAATGATGACAACCCATGAAACACGATTTTACAAAGTATGTGGAGCTCTACAAAGAGGAAACCAAGAATGGACAAATTCCGGCGGTATATCGGGGTATCCTGGATTTTATCAGCAAACTTCGAATTTACCTCTCCAAAGAATATCCACTGGATTTCATGACTGGTGGAATTTACCAGGGATATATGGATCTTTCCTTTTTTACATTTACCCCAAAATCTCTTAAAAACCTGAAATTAAAATGTCCGATAATATTTAATCATATCGATTTCAGATTTGAAATCTGGCTGGTAGGAAATAATAGAAAAGTACAGAAAAAGTATTGGGATATATTTGCTGGTAGTGATTGGGATAGGTACTACGTGCCGGAGGAATTGGGAAAAGAATTTTCAATTGTCGAGCATATCCTGATTGAGAATCCGGATTTCTTTCATTCCCAGGCGTTGATGGAAACCATTGAGTCAAATGCACTTCAATTTATCAGAGATATTGAGCGTGTCTTGCTTGAGAATTGATGTTTTTTTATATCGGATAATAATGTTAGAGAATAATTTTAATGCTATCGATTTGATAATACGACAGGAGCAAACGGGAGATCATAAAGACGTTTTCAATTTGATCGAAGAAGCATTCCAACATATGGATGTTAGTGACCATCGAGAACAGTTTTTAGTAGAGCGTCTGCGTAAATCAAATGCCTTTGTACCTGAATTGTCTTTGGTCGCAGAAATCGATGAACAAATTGTAGGATATATTTTGCTGACAAAAGTGCTGATCAGAAATGAAGACCAGGAACACATATCCCTCACCATGGCTCCAGTGGCGGTTCGACCCGATTTTCAGCGATGTGGTATTGGGTCGGTTTTGATTCGAAAATCACATGAAATAGCCAAAAGGTTGCAATTTTCGAGCGTTACCGTGCTGGGTCATGCAGACTACTATCCCAAATTTGGATATGTGGAGGCGCAACAGTTCGGAATCAGATTTCCCTTCGACGTACCACCTCAAAATTGCATGGTTATTGAACTGGTGGAAGGTGGGCTAAGCAACACCTCAGGTATTGTTGAGTACCCTCCACCTTTTTTTGAATGATTGTTTTACTTTTTCGCTAAGGAAGTCAGAGATCAATCTACTTTATTAGTATCGGACCATTATTAAATTCAAAAATTACTCTCTTATCTAATAGGATAGTTTGTGTTTCCTCATGAGTACCGAGGTTATTGTTGTCCCCCTGAACAAAGTGTATAATTGCCCCGGATCCAGCTTCCTCTGAAGCTTTTTTCAATGTCTTGAATGGACCTAGCCAGGTGCCCGTATTGTTGTCACTTCCATTGACGTGATCTACATATATCTTATTAAGGATTCGATTACTTCTCCACAATCCCCTGCCAAAGGTGGCAGCCCAAAGTTTCATGGCTGGGGCAACTACCGACTGCCATCCGGACCAAAAGAGATCCGTCACCTCAGTATAAATAGGACCATCATTACCATGTTTTTCTCCACTGGTACCGTACAAGGGAGTAATGGACCAGGTGTTTCCGTTGTCTTCGGAGGAAAAAATTCCAAGATCGGTGCCGATGTAAATCCAGTCGTCAAAAATGGGATGGTGCGTTATAGTATTCGTTTGCAAAGGAATCTGCATTGAAATATCTGACCAGGTACCGGAGGAAAACATACCATTGGGGTGGGTGTTTTCGAGTTTCCAAACATTGTCAGTATGATATCCGGCTACGGTGACCAGAGCCTGAGATAAATCATGTTTTATATCGATATCGGTAATGAATGCATTGGGCATGCTTATAACGTCGATGGGTGTTGACCATATGGTACCTCCATTAGGGGAATATCTGACAGTGCCTCCAGAATATCCTACCAATACGTCCTGTCCATTATTCGCTACATCAATGGCGGTAATAAATTCTCCACTGACACTAATGTTGAAGGTGTCAAGAATTTGGGTATGCGCATTA
>JAUILM010000738.1 GCA_030432855.1 Bacteroidia bacterium | reverse complement strand
GGAGCGGTGTCGGGGCGTACAGGTGATTATGCCGGAATGAGTAACGATAAAGCAGGTGAGAATCCTGCTCGCCGAAAGCCTAAGGTTTCCTGGGGAAGGCAATTCCGCCCAGGGTTAGCCGGTCCCTTAGTCGAGGCCGAAAGGCGTAGACGATGGATAGCAGGTCAACATTCCTGCGCCGGTGCGTGGACTGATGGAGGGACGGCGTTTGAAGGGTGAGCGGTACGACTAGAAATGTCCGTAGACTTGTTGAAGTGGAGGGATAGGAATAAGGTATTAGGCAGAAAGTTGACTTCTGACATACCATCTGATACAACAATCAAAGTCGAAAATTTTGAATATTGAAACAGATTAAGCTTTTTATCACAGATATAGATGGAGTATGGACAGATGGAGGAATGTATTACGACAATACTGGGAATGAGTGGAAAAAATTTAATACTGCAGATAGTGCAGGTGTATTGTTTTTAGAATTGCTTGGAATACCTACAGCTATTATCACCGGGGAAGATACTGAGATTGTCAGAAGGAGGGCTGAAAAGCTTAATATCAAATACCTTTTCATGGGTGTCAAAGATAAGGTAAAGGTAGCCAGAGAACTGTGTGAAAGGCTATCTATTTCATTTTCCAATGTCGCATATATTGGAGACGCAATAAATGATCTTAGCTTATTACAAATTGTGGGACTAAGTGCAGCACCAGCCAATGCTCCAAAATATATTAAAGAACACGTACAGTGGAATATTAATGTAAAGGGTGGAGATGGTGCATTTGCTGCTTTTGTAGAAGAATATTTACAACAATCTGATCAGCTTGATGAAACTATTAAGAAATATCAGGAGGAGACCAATAGATTTCGTCAATGAGATTTAAATGTGATATTTGCGATAATGACCTAATTCAAGAAAGCATAGCTTTTCCGACTTACAAGGTTGTGGTCTGCTCAAATTGTCAGTATGGTAGAGTTGACCCTCTACCAGATCAAGAAACATTGGGTAAACTATATGATAGTGCTCAATACTACGATAGTCATATGAATTATGATTTCAATAATATATCAGATGAGGAAATTGAGGAAAAGATTGAAAAATCCAGGGTTTTACATCAAGGTAATTTTGCAAAATTTGGAGTTAACCTTAGTGGAAATTTGCTTGAGATAGGATCTGGTGGTGGCTTCGCTCTGAAAGCATTTAGTAGAATGGGACTATCCGTTTCTGGTTTAGAAATGTCAAAAAGTGCAGTCTCTTTTTGTCATGATAGGTTAAATTTAAATGTCTATCATACCTCTTTAGAAAAATCAACCCTGAGAGAAACATTTGATTTTATTCTACTAAACCATGTCTTAGAGCATTTTGTAGATGTAAGATCAGCCATGGCTAAGATAGTTGAATACCTGGCACCAGAAGGAGTGTTATATATTCGTGTTCCAGATCATAATAGTTATGATAGACGAAAGTATGGTGTGAACTGGCCTGCATATGCTTATTACCATATTTCAAACTTTTCAGAAATTAGCTTGACTTTATTGTTTGACCAGTTCGGTCTGAAACCTATGGGATTTCACCGATTTATGAGTGAACAGACACCAATGATCATAAAAACGATTGCAAAGGGCCCGCTTAGAGATATAATGACCAAGTATTTCAGTGGACGAAGCATCACTGCAATGGCTAAGCGAGTATGAATATCTTAATAGTTGGAGGAGGATCAATTGGAAGAAGGCATCTTCAAAATCTTCAAGACCTGGGTTATCATGACATCTGGGTGTTGAAGAGGAGAGATGATCCGACATTTGCTTCAAAGTATAAAGTCAACGTAATTACTTCCTTTGAACAAGCCAAAAATTTAAACATAGATTGTCTATTCGTTGCTACCCCCACTTCATTACATATTGAAAGTTTGAGGTTTGCAGTTGAAAACAATCTGCATGTTTTTATGGAAAAACCTCTCATACACACCTCGGAAGGGCTAGAGCAGGCCAAAGCATTAATGAAAGATCATGGTGGTGTTTTTTTCATTGGTTTTATGCTTCGGTATCACCCTCTAGTCAAAAAGATCAAGAGTCTTTTAGATGAGGGAGGTTTGGGTCCTGCTTTTAATGCACGATTTTCATTTGGTAGTTATCTTCCCTATTGGCATCCTTACGAAGACTTCAGAATCAGCTATGCCGCCATAAAGGAACTCGGAGGCGGTGTTATTAATACAATTTCCCATGAACTGGATTTAATCCAATACTTCTTCGGCAATCCGAAAACAGTGTACTGTCAGGCTTCAAATTTTGGACACCTGGGCATTGATGTGGAGGAAAATTGTGAGGCCATCTTTGAGTATCCCGATAAGGTGATATCACTACACTTGGACTATCTTCAGAAGGACTATGATCGAACGATATCCATACTTTGTGAGAATGGTAAAATTGTATGGAACTGGCATGATTCCCAAGTGAAAATTTCACGTCACAGTGAAGATAGTATGTCAATTACTCTTGAAAGTTTTGAAGTCAGTCAACTATATGTTGATGAAGTGATTGACTTTATTGCAGGGATAAAGTCTGGAGAAAGTATAAATGGGTTGAATTTTGATCATGCGGTCACCAATACTGATATTCTCCTGAATATGCATAAGTCTTCAGAGGATGGAAGAAAAATTAATTTAAATGAAATTATTTGAAAAACTTTTCAATTTAAAAGATAAAGTAATAGTTGTAGCCGGTGGAGCGGGTCAAATAGGTTTCACTTTTTGTGAAATATTGGCGGATGCCGGGGCTCAGGTAATACTTGCTGATCTTGATACTGAATTAGCTACTTCAAAATTAGCAGAAGTTAGTGAAGAATTGAAAGCTCGAATTTCGGTACAGAATGTTGATGTATCCAGAAAAGAGAGTGTGGAGGGGTTATTTAGAAGTATTGCTTATCAAGTCAATTCACTATATGGACTGGTAAATTGTTTTCATTTCAAGGGGAATAGTAGAGAGCTAGATGCAACCTCAAATTTCTTTACAGATTTTGAACACTACCCTGAGGCAGCCTGGGATCAAGTTCATGATATAAATTTAAAGGGCTCTTTTTTGATGTGTCAGGCAGCCGTCCCGTACATGGTACAAAATGGAGCCGGAGTCATAGTTAACGTGTCATCAACTTATGGAAATGTATCAGCAAATAAATCAATATATGGTGAGTCTGGTATAAACTCACCTGTGGCATATGCAACTTCAAAAGCAGGGATTATCAACCTGACTAGGTACTTATCGACACATTTAGCAGATAAAAATATAAGGGTTAATTGCCTGAGTCCTGGAGGAGTATTCAACCAGCAATCTCAGGAATTCATTAATAATTATGAGAAACTTACACCATTGGGGCGCATGG
>JAUILM010000737.1 GCA_030432855.1 Bacteroidia bacterium | reverse complement strand
CAAACGCAGGTTTATTACCATGGCAAGATCCAGTCTGTATGAGACGGTGAGTATACTACAGATCTTATACGATCTGGAGCAAATTGATCAAACGTTGTATGATGTATTTTATGAAGAATATACTGCGGTGTCAAAAATGTTACTAGCGCTGTATCGAAGTTATTGAAGATAAACACACCCACACTAAAAAAACACACCCACACCAAAAACACACACCCACACCAAAAACACACACCCACACCATTATTTCGGGGTGTAGCTCAGCCCGGTTAGAGTGCACGTCTGGGGGGCGTGAGGTCGGAGGTTCGAATCCTCTCACCCCGACTACCGGAATGAAGGCCGCTGACATTGTCAGCGGCCTTTCTTTTTCGAGGATGCCGAGCTTGCTCGGGCATACGAATGAAAAAGGAAGGAAAGCACGATAGTGCGGCCTTCAAGTAGGTTGTACTGCCCCCCCTTTAGGATGGGCGCAGCCAATCCTCACACCCAAATAATTGGAAAAGGTCACGCTTAGTTGTGACCTTTTGTTCAGGAGTATCCGAACTTGCGTGGAGATATGGATCAGCAAAGAAAATGCTGCCTGAAAGGTTGACCCTTCAGCTAGATAGAAGAATCTATCGGGCTTGACAGGGATCATGATGTTAGTGAAGGACTAGAACTGTCCTACTTTGTCGGATAGCGTGAGTCTTTGAGTATGAAACACAATTCACGGTCGACTATTTACATCCAACTATGCAGTTGTTACTCTTATCGATAATCAAGGTTCCATTTTCAGATTGCACTCTGGAAAATCCATCTATGAAAGGTACTACACTGTGATATGTCACGGCAATTTTTTCTTCCCCACTGGTAGCAATAAATCCCCATCGATCTCCAATACGAACCCTGGCCATGCCTTCCTGAAATGCACGAATTTCGTCATACTTGAAGGGGGTGAGAATATCGCCCGAATAATTCATAAGGGCATATTTGTCATCCTTTCGTACATAAGCAAAGTTGAGATGTGAGCCTGGCATTTGTTTAGCAAGAACCAGGTCATCGAACTCCGGTAGCAATCGGATCTGAAGACTGCGGTCAAGCATTCCAACCTTATCATCCTTCCAGAAATAGTAGGCACCGTTTCTAATAATTCCGACCTTCTTTTGAGTCTCTATACCGGTGACTCCATCTGGTAGTTGCTTTGTTGTATCATCAAGATTTGCAATTTTCCAACCTTTTAATGTATAGACCAGATTTCGGTGATCAATTGTCATGCTATCTCCTTCTTGGCCAATTTTCACTGATTTCGGACCTTTTAACATTGCCGATGGGGATGTCGTATAGTCTCGTCTTATCGGTTTGTAATATAACTTGGTCAGAGTGGAATCAATAGTCCTTGACTTCAAATTATAGGTATATCCCAATCCTGGTATTGTCATAAGAATTACTGTCGAGTCGGAGATTTGAGTGATTTGTATGTAATCTTCATTGACTAGTCTTTCACCATTCTTGTCAATGATTCCATATTTGAAATCCAAATTATTATCAGAATTTAAGATGGCGGTTCCAGTCTTGAAAAGGGTATTTTCATCGTGATAATTTGAATTCTTCTTATTTGACAGTTTTTTGATTACATCATGAAATTGTTTCTGAGAGGTTCCGTCCTCATTGAAGAGTCTCCAGCCTTCTGTTGATCGAAGGCTATGATAGCCTTTTTGCAAGAACGTTATTTCTTCATGCGCATTGGAAGAAAAGACTTTCGTATCAGTATTGAAGAGTCTCCAACCCATTTGAGTATTTATTTGCAAATAAGGAGATTCATACTGGTTTGGAGCCTTTATTTCTAAAATTGTGTCAGAAAGAACAGTATCTCCGTTCTCGTGAAGTATATGATGAATGATTCCATCCTTTTTTAGAAGGAAATATGTAGCATTATAGAACTCTCTTTGAATTGTGTGGTCTGTCTCAGGAATAACCACACTTCCAGAGTCAGATATGACCTTTGAGATTCCATTATTGCTAAGGATGTAGTGCCCGGATATAGCCACTGGTTTTTCGTATATGACATCAACAAGAAGCCCAGAGTCTGTGTCATAGATACTCCACTTTGATCCTATGCGAACTAAGTAAAGAGATTTGAATTGATCACCACGACCGTATGTTCTTGATAATACTACTTCGTCATATGGAAATCTCAGAGTAGTATCCTCAGGATTGAATATCCCAAAGCGAGAGCCCTTTCTCATTATGCCAGTCCATCTACCTATATTTAGAATAGCTCGGTCGATATCTAAAGGATGTACAGACCCCACTTCAAGGTTGTAGAGCTCAAAGATTTTGTCTCTTATGGCTAGTTGGTATCGTTGGAAATTTGAGAGAGGTAAATTATCATATATTTGTTGTATACTCATAACTCCACGACTATCAACAAGTCCCCACCCCAAATGACCTAATACTCTGTATGTATTATTTGTTCCGTGCGCTATGTCTATATGATCAAATGGTACTACTTCATCACCTTCTGAGTTTAACACCCCCCAGCGGTTGTTTAACTTTGCAAGGCACTTTGATACATTTGTGCAGGAAATATCCTCATAAGCACATTGAATCCTAGGCTTCAATCCCACTGATAAAATTCCCTTTTTACCTTTTAGGTTCATAATAAAATACTCACCATGAAGGTATTTTTTGATCAATCTAAATTGGAATGGAATAAGAACTTCGTTCGTCGAATCCACAATGCCCCATTTACCGTCATGCAGTTGTGCTATAAAGATATTCTCTGCAGCAACATGCAATTGCTTATATGAACTGTCGTCTCGCCTTATTGATCCAATCTTTTTAACGGCAGGAAGGTCGATAAAAAGTTGATTATTCCATTTTGTCTGACCTTGGAGAGGTGAGATAATTGTGATGGTAAGCAGAAAAATTAAAAAAACAGATGGTAGCTCTTGCAGTTTGCTCATGAGAGTCATTTGCTTTACCTGATGTCAATTTGCATACTGATAATTCAGTCTTGGATTTTGATTTAAAATCAAAGTAGGTTTGAATCAGTGGTTAAATCTCTTGTAAAATATGGAATAAGAGTCGATTTGGGTAACAGATTCTTCCAGTAAGATGTTTTTATACTGAAGGCTAATCTAGTGAGCTATGTAGTCTAATAGTGTCAAGCAGGGAAAGATATTCGACCATGCTTATCTAGAAGCTTACAAGGTCCATGGTATAGACTATACCGTTATCATGGTATGGATGAATGAATGATTAAGAAATTTTCCGTACATCTTGAGTTTTGAGTAATGGGTTCGTTTAAGATAGGTATCTTAAAAAAGTAAGACACCCAAGATAGTTCAGGGGCGTCTTACTATTGACACTTGCAACGTGCGTTGCAAAT
>JAUILM010000736.1 GCA_030432855.1 Bacteroidia bacterium | reverse complement strand
CAGGTACTGGCACCTCATAGTTGAAAGTGCCCTTTCGGTAAGTTTGATAGAGTTCCTCAGCACTGGTTTTTTCACTACTATTTAAGGTGTTTGTAATGGTAAATGACGAATATCCCGCATCACCACCCTGAGAGTAGCGGTTCTTGTCCCAAGCCACCTTATTAGGGTCTGTGAAAGATTCGGCACCATCTACATTGCTGCTACCTCCGATATTTATACAGTGTCTAAATCTGAAATTGAGGTTAGGAATACCTGGTAGCTCTTCAATCAGATGGTTGGTCAGATTTTCGCCAGTTACGGTAAACTCCTTTTGACCAATATCGAGCGTCATGATGGATCGTTGATGCAAATTGACCATCCAGAGGGTCCTTCCATCCTCACCAAGTTCAATGTCACCAAAAGAAGTTTTTCCCACCTTGTCAAAAGCATCCACATCATAGCTTGCTCTTCGTACACGATCATCCACGGTCGATAGTGCGTAAGGCATGGTGTCATTGATTTCCACATCAACAATCTCTCGTATCACATGCCCCATATCAATTGCAGGCCCCACGGAGGGGACTATCCCCTGTAATTTGAAGTAGTTTACCGTGGGCTTATCTTTCATCTCACTGTAATCCAGCCAATAAACGGCATCCAGTCCCTGAGGACCCAGTCCTACATGTCTCTTTAGAATCGTGGAAGCGAATGCACGGTTATGAGACCCTTGAAAGGCTACTCCCCAGGTAGATCCTATTTCGCTGATACTGGCATCTTCGACCGGATCGGGACCTTCGCCACCAAATTGCGCAGCAACACCTTCAGCTAAAAATGGGAAACGCACAAAAGCAGGACTCTCCTTATGTAGATTGGAAGCGCCTTTTTCATAACAAGGGATGAGTATCTGAGCCGACTCCGCATCCATGAGGTGAGTACCTACCAGTACGGGTACATCCACCTGGTCACCATTGGACGCCATGAATACAGAGGTAGGTCTGTTTTTACCTTGCTTGATAGTGCTATTATACCCCCGCACTTCTACCCGAAGTCTACTCGTAATTACTTCAGCGGGTAAGAAGAAGGTGCCAGCACCATCATCCAGAAAGGGTAATTCAACGCCAGAGTCGTCAAAACCTATCACTTGTAAGCCCGTGACCAGTACCTCTGAATCGTCAAATGTTGCATTCAGATTCTGGTCATTATAGGTTCTCACAATCACTTGACTCCAGGCCAAGTGAGAAGCCATAATCAACAATAGAGTTGATACAAACTTCAGGGTGGGGGAAAATGGTGTAAGCGTCATGCCATATGAATTATATGGATATATATATTATTCTGATAATAAGTAATTTGAGGCTTATATCATGATCCCTATTGCAATCGCCAATTAACCACCCAATAGGCTAATTAGTTCCACATACTGACAAAAAATAAAGCTGTTTAAATGTTAAAAAAAGTGTACAGTAGGGATCAGCGAATTCTGATTTTGAGAGATGTCGATACAAAAGTGTTTCCCGACTGCCTGAGAAGCACACTGAACACTGTAAAGGAATAGTAATTTATGATTTTAAATTGCTACTTAGGTAGCAATTTTGGCGAAAACTTACTGATTTACTTGGTAAAGACTGTTAAATGTGGACTTGATAATTTTTAAATGACCTCATATTTCTCAATGAGTGATCTAAGTCGCTCATAATCACGTACTAGAATGCGTTTTCGGTTTATGTCAATGAGGCCATCTTTCTTCAATTTTTGCAGGTTTCGGTTTACAA
Organism: Bacteroidia bacterium; assembly: GCA_030432855.1. Taxonomy (GTDB): domain Bacteria; phylum Bacteroidota; class Bacteroidia; order Chitinophagales; family Saprospiraceae; genus JABDMH01. Next base: position 1,620 of record JAUILM010000736.1, on the reverse strand, counting down.
CGGCCCGGGTGGTGCCAAGCATCTTGGCGATCTCATTGTGTGAGAGGTTACTTAGTAAATTGACTTCCTGACCTACCTGAAGAATGTTGTTATAAATCAGGAAGGCAAGTCGTACCTCGATACTATAGAATGTGTGCTGAATATTATATGACTGCACCTGGCGTAACCTCTTTGTAAGATACTTCAGGAGGTTGATATTAAAGTTTGGGTACTGCCGTAACCAGTCTCGGGCTTTCTCTATGCCACAATACAGAATATCGATGTCATCAATAGCATTGGCAACCAAATAATCCTCCTTGTCATCAATTAAGGTCATCACATTAAAAAGATCACCATATGATAGCATGTATACCGTCAATTCCTCACTGTTTATGGGATTACTGACCGATACTTTCATCCGTGAGCGACTTGCGATAAGATAGACACGATGTCGGGTGGCCGCACTTTCGATGGTGAGCTGATTTTTACGAAAGAACTTGTGCGAAGTGTCACTTGCTATGCGAATGATCTCCTCATGAGAACAATCATCAAAGAGTGATATTTCTGAAATGATTTTAATCTTTCTTTCGAGATCCATACGATATTTTTGCTTTAGAAGAAATATAGAGCTAATAAGTGATAGTCAGATAGCAGGTCTCTCAATCACTTGACTTTTAGAGGTTGAGATGCTAACTTACAAATACTGTCCAAATCATCTATGAAAGCCATCATTTGTCAATTCTTCGTTTTCTCTGCTCTTTGGTGCCCTGTCGTGGCGCAGAATCTCGTACCGGATCCTGGATTTGAGTCATATATTGAGGATCCAGAGTATAGTGCAGGAGGAATCACTGAATCATTGTTCTGGTTTTCTGCGAATGGCACTCCCGATTATTTTCATGATCAGTACATGTCAGGCGCCAAACCTCCAGATACCTATCGTGGGAATCAGGGCCCAGCAAGCGGAAGTGGACTTGCGGGCATTATCGCATACGCCGAAAATTCAGCATTTGAATATTTATCGGTTGAATTGCTGGATAATCTCGTGCCCGATCAGATTTATGATATTCGATTTGAAATAAACCTCTCCGATGAATCTCGGTCTGGAACGGATGGCATTGGAGCTTTCGTACTGGATCACGTACCCCATCGAGACTCCTTACGTAAATACCAGTACACTTTTAGAAATAGATATGGTAATATTCTAGTTGACACGGTAAAATGGGTTACCATTGAAGGACAATTCAGAGCGGAGGGTGGTGAAAAGTATCTTATGATTGGAGGAAAGGATCGCAATGGCGATTTAGTGTCTTTTTCTGACCCGATAAATCCCGATTTAGGCTTTACATATTACTTTGTTGATAATGTATACCTGGCTCCCTGTCCCAATCAACGCATAACTCGTTTTGAGTTAGATACAACACTTTGTGAAGGAGCTCAGCTGATGCTCGAGGGTTTAGCCGATGCAAAAAGTCATCGATGGAATAAGGGAGGTGTAAAGCGTTCTCAAGTGATTAGGTCCTCTGGCACCTACATTCTTGATAATCATTATGATTGTGAAGTGGTACAGCAGATATTTGTGGTGGATTTTGATGCATGTGACTGCAACCTGAAGCTTCCCACTCTCGTGAGAAATTTTGAATA
>JAUILM010000735.1 GCA_030432855.1 Bacteroidia bacterium | reverse complement strand
AATATCGCATGACCGAAAATAATTTCAACAAGGCCATGGCAACTGCTGCTGATTTAGTTATTGCAGAAGTGGAAGAAATAGTACCTGCAGGCAGTATAGATCCAGAGAATATACATACGCCAGGTTGCTTTGTCGATTATCTTGTCCAGGCGACCTTAACCCTGGAAGATTTAGGATCATCAGCTTCCGTATCCAGCTCGAAAAAGGTGAGTCCGCGAAGGATGAATATGGCTAAGAGGGCATTGCAGGAGTTGCATAAAGGCGATGTCGTCAATCTGGGAATTGGAATCCCTACCCTCGTCGCTGATCTCATTTCTGAAGACCATGGGATAATATTGCATACTGAAAATGGAATGTTGGGCGTAGGTCCGGTACCAGCAGATGGTGGAGGGGCTATGGACTATCCGGTAAATGCCGGAAAGATACCAGTGACAGCTCTTAAAGGCAGCAGTTATTTTGATAGTGCCGATTCCTTTGCCATGATCAGGGGTGGACATGTGGATGTCGCCATCATGGGAGGTTTGCAAGTAGATGAGAATGCTAATCTTGCCAATTGGGCCGTTCCGGGCAAACCTTTATTGGGAGTGGGCGGTGCCATGGATCTCGCTAAAGGTGCTCGGAGATTGATCATCACCATGACCCATACTAATCGTGATGGCTCGCCAAAGATTGTTGACAAGTGCACACTTCCACTTACCGCTAAAGGAGTGGTGGAAATGATTATTACAGATCTTGCAGTTTTTCAATTTATTAATGGTCAGTTGACCCTTATAGAGTTAATGCCGGAAGCCACATTGGATGAGATCCGGAAAAATACAACGGCCTCTTTTGTCGAGGATTTGTAATTAAAGCTACAGAAGTCCCCTTCTGAAGACTCTTTTGCAACATTATTTAGGACGATTTAGCCCCCTTTTGTTTTGATGAGAAGCAACTTTGGGGAGTGGTCATGCGGCCATCTTCCACAATAATGTTCTATTACACTAACTCTCACCCCAGACCTTCTGCGCCGTATTTACAACCAATTCTATTTTCCTCCACTGATCATCCTGCGTCAAATCGTTGCCATGATGGGTGGACGAAAATCCGCATTGCGGGCTGATGCACATATTTTCAAGTGGCATAAACTGTGCAGCTTCATCAATACGTGTACATAAGTCGTCGATGTTTTCAAGCTTCGCTGTTTTTGAAGAAATAATGCCCAATACTACTTTCTTGTGCTTAGGTACAAAGCGAAGGGGAGCAAAATCACCCGATCGTTCGTCATCATACTCCAAAAAATATCCGTCTACGTCTATGTTTTGAAATAGAATTTCAGCTACGGGTTCATATCCTCCTTCTGCAAACCAGGTGCTTCGATAATTTCCGCGGCAAAGATGAATACCTACGGTAAGATCAGCAGGTCGATCATTTATTACTTCATTGATCAGTGCCGCATAGGTTCGTGGTAGTTCGTTGGGATCTTCGCCCCGTCCTTCGGCTGCTGCCCGCATTTTCGGGTCACATAGGTATGCCAGATTGGTATCATCCAGCTGTAGATAGCGAAGACCTGCATCGTACAGAGCAGTTATTTCTCTACGATACGCCATGGCAAGATCGCTGAAAAAATTATCCATGTCAGGATAGGAGTCAATATCAATAGATTTTCGGCCTCCTCTAAAATGAACCATCGTAGGGGAGGGGATGGAAACTTTAGGAGTTTGAGTAGTTACTGATTTTAGATAATTAAAATCATTGACCTGAATATTTTTTGAATGAACCAACTTGCCGGTCACACTAAGGACCGGGGGTTTGAATCCATCTTCAGCAACCACCGCATTTGGGTTTGCCTCAATACCCCCTGTCACCGTGACACCATCTAATTCTTTGAGAAAATCAAGATGAAAATAATCTCTTCTAAATTCTCCATCCGTGATAGATCTCATCCCAATTGATTCCATTTTCTTCGTGGTATCGGCAATGGCTTCATCTTCAATTTGTCGTAGTGCCTCAGCGGATATTTTACCCTGTTTCCAGAGTAATCGGTTTTTTCTGACTTTTTCCGGTCGTAATAGACTTCCTACATGATCGGCACGAAATGGATATTTTTTCATGAATTTACTTTTGCTTCAATTGTTTCTTTATGAAATTTCCTTAGATGAAATAAATAGGGTCACTATTCCTGTTAAGATGGTAGGTATAGCAAAAATGAGAAAGTTGGTAGCCATACTAAGTCCCATCCCAATTAAGATACCACCTGCGGCTGGTCCTATGACACCGCCTAACCTTCCAGCTCCGATAGACCATCCCACACCGGTAGTCCTAAACTCTGTGGGGTACATCCGCGCAGCCACCGCATACAATCCGACAAATCCTCCCTGGATGCCAAAACCTAAAAGTCCAAAAATGAATAGCAAAATATCTGAGCCAATAAAAAATTTAAAAAACGCCATCAGTAAGGCGGTGGCAATAAAGAATACGCCTATGGTTTTCTTAAGCCCTAACCGGGAAGAAAAATAGCCCTGTGTTAAAATCCCAAAAAAAGCGCCTCCATTGAAAACAGTGCCGGCGTAAATGGCCAGGGATAGGGATAAACCAGCATTGGTAGCAAGCTTTGGAATCCAGCTCGTGAGAAAATACAGAGAACCGAATGCCAGAAACAAAGCCAGCCATAACTCAAGGGTAGAAATCCTGTATTTCGGTCCCAAAAGTTTACCCACGGGGATAGAGGCTCCTTTCGGTAGTAAGGTGGGAAGTGATTCTAATCGTGGATGGCCCATTTTTGCAAGAATGACATTCACCTTTGCTAGTGCATTTCGAGGTTGCTTTTTTAAATAAAATTCAACGGATTCAGACAGAAAAATCCAAATAAAGGGTAAAGTGACAAAGGATGCCAATCCAGCAATTTGAAACATTCGTTGCCATCCGCTGTTAGGAACTACTTCTGCAGCTACCAGACCGGATAAAACAGCTCCTACCGGGTAGCCAGCGATCACAGCACTTACCCAAAAATCTTTGGATCGATTGGGGGTATATTCTGCAATCAAAGCAGCGGTGCTGGCCAGCATGCTCCCTATCCCTATACCACTTACAAAGCGCAAGACTATAAGCATCGTTACAGAGTCAGAATATGCCGTTAAGAAAATGCTGGAACCCATTAGGACGGCGCTCAATAAAATCATATTCTTTCGACCAAATTGATCTGCAAATGGTGCGAGTAAAAGAGCACCCAGGGTCATTCCGGCCAATCCGGCACTGAATACTATGCCCAGAGTCTCAGGACCTACATTCCAGGACTCAGCAATGGCAGGAGCACAATAGGAAATGACGAGTACGTCCATCCCATCCAGGATATTCATCAGGAAGCAAACAAATATAGTCGCATATTGAAGTCTCGAAATGGG
>JAUILM010000734.1 GCA_030432855.1 Bacteroidia bacterium | reverse complement strand
CCAAATGTCCTCCTGGCTGGTTCGGATGCCGGTAGTCTCAGCAAGGAAGGCGCAAAGCTACTTGATCCCTCTGGAACATTACAGCCAGGTATTCCAATGTGCCCACCGGAAGGTGACGGAGGCACAGGCATGGTAGCCACTAATTGTGTTCGAGTACGTTCAGGCAACATTTCAGTAGGAACTTCAATTTTTGCCATGTTTGTTTTGGATAAGTCATTATCAAGACTTCATTCTGAAATTGATCTGATTACAACCCCTGATGGCAGTCCGGTGGCAATGGTGTTAGCAAATAACTGTTCTACCGAAATCAACGCCTGGATCGGATTATTTAAAGAAGTACTGGAGGCTATGGGATTAGAGCCCAATAGCCATGAAATCTACTCCAGGTTATTTAATAAAGCATTAGAAGCAGATGGTGAAGGAGGAGGACTGCTCAGCTATGGCTATCATTCGGGTGAGCCAATCGCTGGCTTTTCAGAAGGCCGTCCTCTATTTGTACGCACACCCGATAGTCGCTTTAACCTTGGAAACTTCATGCGAGTACAATTGTACTCGGCATTTGCTGTGTTAAGATTGGGACTTGACATCCTGAGACTGGAAGAAAATATAATGATCGATAATATTCTGGCACATGGTGGATTATTTAAGACACCGATAGTGGGGCAAAAATTGTGTGCTGCAGCATTAAATATTCCAGTGACCGTGATGTCAACTGCAAGCGAAGGAGGAGCATGGGGCATGGCGGTTCTTGCATCATTTTTAATGCGAGAAAAACCAGACGAAAAACTTACTGATTACCTTTCGAATAAAGTATTCTCAGATACTCAGGGACAAGGGATCACACCTGATAGAGACTTAGGTAACGGTTTCTTAAAATTCCTGCAATATTACAAGAAAGGTTTTCCGATAGAGCAGGCTGCAATAGACCACCTGGATATTACTTAGGATTTTCTTATCTTAATAGCACCCAGTACTAAGCATCGCATATGAACCATCAATTTCTGGTTTACTACAGTATCCTACTTATTGCTCTAATGACTTTTGGATGCCAAAGAGCGGCCACCCTGGTTAATCAAAGCTTTGACAGCTCCGAAGACACCTTAATTATATCCACCCAAACCATGAAAGGTCAGTATCCAGGATTTCGGTATGGAGCGGGTTCGATTTTTTGGGAAGTCGATGTCGATAGCCTGGTTCCGTTTAAATATCCAGAAGGAATATCCCATATGCGAGTATCGACTACGCATACTGATATTAAGCCATTTATCAAAGAGAGCATTATCACGGGTATGATGGATACTGCAGAAATCCGAAGGTTTAATATGGATACCTCCATCATTGAACCTTTCGATTGGGTCTCACATTCCATCATTATTATGCAGGGGAGGATTAAAGAAGATACGGTATTGATAGTGGACAGTAACCAGGATCAAGACCTCAGCAACGATCCCATTTATCCATTCACCACTAAAGATTGGTTTGGAACCAGTACCCTCTACCCCTGTTCATACACGGTGCGAGAAGGAGAGCAATTCATCAGAGATACCAGTTGGTTGAATATTGGAGTATCATTCGGTAAAGACCTCCTTCATGTATCCCAATATGAGCGTGCGGTTTTTCATTTGGATGATATACAATACGAAGTAGTCATCCATGCTGAGAATAATCACTTTACCTATGAAAAACCAGAGCTGGTGCTCACGGCTATAGGTGATTCTACCGTCACCGATACGGTTTCAAAAAATGATATAGTAAAACTCACGGAATTCATACTGTTAGGAGACAACTACTATCGCTTCACGCATATAAGTAATACCGGGAAAAAAATCACACTGGTCAAGGACAATAGTTATAAAAATTATGTCGGGACTCAGGTGGGCATGATCGCTCCTGATTTTCAGGTAATAACTGTGGGTGGTGAAATACTGGATAAGGATAATCACCAACCTACCATCCTTGCGAATGTGACGGCCTGTACACGAGACACGTATGCGCAGTTTAGAGAAATGGCCGCCACGCTACATGGACGTATGCGCGTAATCCCCATCGAATCTGGTGTGCGTGAAAATCTACCAGAAAACACCGTCAACGTCGAAGATTCATTTAATCAGGATTTTAGCCGGATCTATCGAGATGCCTATAGCAGTACTGAATGCCTGCTAATTTCCAATGAAGGAAGGATCCTTAATAAATTTTACATTCAGGATTGGAAGAAGTACATAAATTACATTCCATAAGGCAATTTAGGAATACTCATAATTTCAATCATCACCATCAAATTGTTAGTTGATCGAAGCTCATTCCACGAGACCCTTCACAAGATTGACTATCTTGTCCTACAGGTAATGACACGATCATGATTCAGTTTTTTCGCAGGATTAGAAAAAGTCTGCTGGCAGAAAACAGACTAAGAAAGTATTTTCTCTATGCACTGGGTGAAATCATTCTTGTGGTAGTGGGCATTCTTATTGCTCTTCAGATAAACAATTGGAATACTTCCCAGCAAGAGACAGCAACGCTCAATGGATATTTAAATAATATTTCTAAGAATATCCAATCAGACTTACAGGACCTCGAGTCCATGCGAGCTTTTCGCGATAGTTCTATTATGGGTTCCAGATATTTCCTGGAATTGTTAGATGAGTCCAACGCAACCACACCTTCATACAAACGGTATTTTTCTGATTATTTCAAATTTAATCCGTGGCTTGATGAATCATTCCAATCGAATCAGAGTGGATTTGAGGCGCTGAAAAACTCTGGCTATCTGAGCAAGATACAAGGTATCAGCCTTGAATCTGAATTGTACAAATACTATAGCCTTGTCGAAAAAATCAAAAGTGAAGAACAGAGTCTAAACAACTTTATGGAAGAGATGGAATATGACATGTACAAGAACGATGTGGTACAGGATACGAAGCGACTTATTAAAAAGCTCTTCAGCAATTCTGAGACTCGAAGTGACGTCAGTGAACTGAACAGAGTACTTCACTATCCGGCATTTGCCGGTAGCCATTCAAGAAATGCAGGAACCGGGTACATGCTTACCCTGTATGATGAACTAGCTGGGATTGGTATAGAGCTGGAAAGCAATATCAGGTCCATGACTACGCATTAAAATCCACCATTCCACATCAGTCAAGATTCCACGACCTAAGTCCACATTAGTAGCATTTACATAAAAACCAAACAACTAGATGGCTCATAGCCAAAATTCAGTGGATCTAAAGAACTAGGGACAGGTTTTTATAAGCTTTTACCCAGGTTTTACGGGGATATATTCCTGCCTTCAGGATTGGGCGAGCGTCACACATATGTTTTGAAGCGGCCATGCTCTATACTGTATGAGCCAAAGTAAGCAGTAGAGCGGAGAACCTGCAAC
>JAUILM010000733.1 GCA_030432855.1 Bacteroidia bacterium | reverse complement strand
CTTCATTCACCGTCCATTTTGAAGCAATCCGCGGCTCTATACTTCCATGCTTTGATAAGGCGTAATAGTTAGCATGGATGCCACCTGTCAAAGTCCAAGATTCGTTGATGCGGTGCTTCCACTGGATAAAGCCCTGTAGCTGACCAGCAGATCCGGTGTCTTGCAGGTAGGTTTCAAAATTAGTACCTGCATCATAGAAATCCCGGGCAAAGAAATCATATGTATGATAGCTCGCAATTCCTCCGACTTCGAATGTATTTCGACTGTTTAACTTTTTATGGTATGTGCTTGTGATACGGTATATGTAATTGGAAAACTGGTATTGGAAATCATCGATTTTTCGATAGTTGTCATTTTTGTCCAGATAGTATTCTTCATCATCTGACCGATCCATTGACGCAGCCACCACGGTGTGTATATAGCTATCATCACTTAATAGGAGTCTGTGTCCCAGGCCTACAGTCGCCACGGTTTGTCGCTCCTCGAATCCTTCGTGGTCATCATCATATTCCCAGAGTGTAGAGTCTGCATCCACATCGAAGGATGCTATGTTTTTACCTGCAAGTGCAAATAAGTTGAAGGTGCCTGCCCCCGTGCGCGGGAAATTTAAATTGAACGATAAATCACCATATTCTGGTAACACATCACCTACCGGATTGAGTCCGATTTTTTGTAGGATTCCCAGGGTGGAGTATCGGAAATTAACCAGATAGCTGGCACCACCTGGCTTTCCGAAAGGTCCCTCTGAGGCTACCTCGGTTCCGAGGATTCCTACCATCAGCGAATGTTCTCTCTTTTGATTATTTCCTTTCCGAAGGTTCAGGTCAAAGACACCGGAGGTAGCATTTCCAAACTCTGCCGGGAAAGCTCCTGTGTAGAAATCACTGGAGGAAAGCATGCTACTGCTGAGCATACTGATACCACCACCACTATTGCCCAGTCCTCCGAAGTGATTGGGGTTGGGTATTTCGATTCCCTCAAGGCGCCAGAGGACACCCCTGGGACTATTTCCCCGGACAATTATTTCATTAAATAAGTCAGAAGTGCCTCCTGTGGTGGAGATGCCGGCAAAGTTTTGTGCCATACGGGCAGGATCAAACAGGCTGGATGCATAACGCCCGGTTTCTTCCACACTAAAAGATCGTGCACTGGCCACAGCCATCTCATTGAGGGGCCGTGTTTTTTCGTTTTCTGCAGTGACAACCACCTCATCCATGGATACTAGTGATTCAGTGAGTTCGAACTCGAGGACCACCTCCTTTCCGGTAGTAATTAAGATGTTGGGAGCAACCAGGGGTTCGTATCCGAGGTAAGAAATGCTGATTGTTTTTCTACCAATAGGTACATTCTCAATCCGAAATGTACCATCATAGTCAGTACTGGTCCCCAGCATAGGATCGGATTCCAGTATCAGTATATTGGCGCCAGTAAGTGGCATTTGACTTTCTTTATCGACTACCGTACCGCGAAGGGTCTGTACGTGATCTTGAGCATAGATTGACCAGGAAGTGACCAGCAGGGTCACTGCTAAAATTATCTTTTTCATAGTGTTTTATTTCGTTTTGTAACGATAGCAACTGAGAACATTTAATGTGCTACCGGGAAGTTGATCTCAAATAGGTATTAGTTTTTTCAACCGTTCAATATCATAGATGTGATTTCGGTGGGATTACCCCTATACCATATTCAAAAAAGTCAAAATATTTTTTCAGAAAAGCATCAGGATGAGTATGCGTTTCATTGGTAACCCGCAGGTTTTCAGTTGTTTAAGAGTGATTAGTGACTACTTGAGAAACCGTCATTCTTCACCATAAAATAACAGGTTATTATTACTATATTCGTCTGGAACCAGGCTGCTGTGTACATTTCAATTTGACATTCATTGTAAAAATAAGGGTCATCCTATGTCTTATGGCGACCTAAATCTACCTGTCGATGAATGACCTAAGAGAATCTCACAAGGTTGGTGCTATTTTAAATTTGAGAAAATTTAGATTTCCATTTTGTACTCCTGAGCAGGTAGTAAATAGATAATTGTATGAAAAAGAAAAACAAGGTATTTGTCTGGTCAGTAGCGGTGGCGCTGGCGGGTTTCCTATTTGGATTTGACACGATCGTCATATCGGGTGCAGATCAACCCATTCAGAGGCTCTGGAATACCAGTCCGCTCTTTCACGGAAACTTTATTATGGCCATGGCGCTTTGGGGCACGGTCGTTGGAGCACTTTTTGGCGGCATTCCCTGTGATCGATATGGCCGACGGAAGACCTTATTTTGGATAGGTATTTTATACTTGATATCAGCGCTTGGTTCAGGTCTGGCACCCGATCCCTATTCGTTTTCATTCTTTCGTTTTATTGGAGGCCTTGGCGTGGGTGCATCCTCGGTGGCAGCTCCCACATACATTGCCGAGATTTCATCACCGTCCAAAAGGGGGCAGCTGGTGGCGCTGTATCAGTTCAATATTGTTTTTGGAATACTGGTAGCCTTTATCTCTAATTATCTCATCGGCGAGTTTATAGAGCAAAACGCCTGGCGATGGATGCTCGGTGTAGAAGCCATTCCTGCTGCTATCTACTGTATCATGGTACTAAGAGTGGCTGAGAGTCCCCGGTGGTTGCTTACCAAACAGAACGATGAAGAATCCGCCCGGGAGGTGTTAAGTTGGATGTACACTTCCCGCGAAGCGATCGACAAGGTGATAGCCAGCGTCAAAGATGCCGGATTGCAACGTGCAAAATCAAACCTGTTTTCGGGGAAGTATAATTTTGCATTGACGTTGGCCTTCCTCATTGCTTTCTTCAATCAATGGTCCGGGATAAACTTCGTACTATACTATGCGCCACGACTTCTTGAGGCTGCCGGCATTGGTGCCGATGATGCCCTTTTACAATCAACCAGTATCGGTGTTGTGAATATTGTCTTTACATTGCTGGGGATGTATCTGATCGATCGCATGGGAAGACGAACGCTCATTCTTATTGGTTCGGTAGGGTATATTATCAGTCTCTCGGTCGTAGCCTGGTGCTATGCTACAGGCGCCGATCAAATGCTATTGCTGAGCTTTGTTCTTATGTTTATTGCTTCACACGCAGTAGGACAGGGTGCTGTCATTTGGGTGTTTATCTCCGAGATATTCCCAACAGAGGTACGCGCCAACGGGCAAGCCTGGGGCTCTGGCACGCACTGGGTATTTGCCGCCCTTATTACCGCACTGACGCCATTTTTCATTGATTTGGTAGGAGACAATCCATGGCCACTATTTGCCGCATTTGCCGTGATGATGGTATTCCAGCTATTGTTTGGCATATTCATGATGCCGGAAACCAAAGGTGTCAGTCTGGAAGAGCTCCAGAAAAAATTGACGAAGTCATCCGCTAAAGGATAAT
>JAUILM010000732.1 GCA_030432855.1 Bacteroidia bacterium | reverse complement strand
GTTCAGTGAGAAGGTGAATGGACCAAATCCAAAACTTCGCTGTAAAGGAATGTCCCATACTCCAATGTTTTTGATGTAGGGTGTGACAGACTGAACCTGAAATCCCTGAAAGGTAATCGTATCTCTTTCACTATCATTTGTATCATTGTTCGCCCAAACCTTGTCTAAATAGGCGGCACCGCACAGTGTCAATTGGACTACAGTTTCATCGCTTACTTCACTATGCCCGACCTCAATCGATGTGCCTGTGTACAAATGCACACGGTCTTTAAAGAGCGGGAATGGATGTTCTTCACTTTCAGTTATGTCAGCGCCAAAAAGCCAATCATTGTCGCTGACCCGGGCTACATACCCAATCGCCGATTTATCTGTGCCATCATCCAGGACTGGAGGTACTAAACGCCCTTTCACTCCCAGCTCTTCAAAGTTGCTTTTGTAGAGCTTGAGCATGATATCATCTACACTGAATCTCCAGGAGCCAATCTTCCCCTTGTCAAGTGTGAGTGGATTGAAAGCTTCGAGTTCACCTGTGACACCGGATCGGTCCACGATGAGATTCCTGATGATACCCCCAAAGTTTTCCTGGGCATTGGCTCCGGTCAATTTGTTGAGTTTAAATCCTATTTTGCCAGTATAGAAACCCTGCCACTGCGACCGTCCAAACTCGGGATCTTCACCACCGAAATAATTAGCTGGAAAATTGATCGTCGACTCCGTACGAACTTCACTGGCATCAAAAACCATCTCTCGCATGGAGAATATCACTTTCGAATTGGATCCCACCATAAAATCCTGATTAAAGCTTACCGTGGCTGTAAAATCAGTCAGGTCCGTTACATTCAGAGAGAGGTCACCCTGGACAAATCCTGAGAGCTGCTGCCCTGAGGCATTCATCGGTCGGATCAATCTTCGGCTGATAAAGGCTGTGGCAGCCATTTGCATCGATTCAAAACCGTCGCATGATATGGTGGCCTGAGTGCCCCGATCGGTACGATGGTCATACCCCTTCAGGATTAATACTTGATCCGAACTTCCTCCAATGGGCAAGGTGATATCTCCAATCAACCCAATCTTAGCTTCTCTAAATCCACCTGTCCGCGAGAAAGAAATCTCAGGTGCTCCAAATATGAAAGGTGGGTACTGAGCGATCGTGAGCCGCATGAATACATTGTGCATTATTGCCAGGGCACCCGAGTATTCTATGGACTCAATGACAATATCCACTTTCATGCTCTCCGTACCATACGACATACCTACTGGAAATTTCAACCGCTCCAGTCCCGAAAGTCGATTGGTGACTTCTCCAATGTTGCCCAGCTTGGCGAAAGCCATTTGTGCTTTTTGCTGAAGCTCAAATACTGGCTTATCGAGAAAGGGAAATGCATCCTTAAGCGCCTGGGGTATGGTATCCTGATCAAAATATTGCGCGGCCAGTTTACTTAAGTCTTGTCCTTCAGGAAACTGCCATTCCATCAGGTCCCATCGGTTAAAGTCCAGTTTCTTATCGGGCACCTGTGCGTTAATCATTGGCAATTTATCCAGTGAGGTGATAGAGTGCCGCATTTCCACAGAATCCATAAATGACGAATTCGTGACCGCCTCCGCCATGAAATGCATGGTCAAAAACGCACTGAGCCATATGTAAAAATTCGTCTTCAATGCTTTTTAGGTGTCAATTGCGCTCTATAACTAAGCTGCAATCTTGATTCGTTAAAATTTTGGATGGATGCACCCGAATTGTTGAGAAATACTGCCTCCAGCCGCATGCTATGATTTTGGTATACTTTCCAGTTCGCCCCCATTCTAAATTGTAGAAAAGTGCCCCGGGTACTAGCCATGTTTTCTCGTGTCTGCGCATTCTCCATGACACCAACTGACAGATTTGCCTGTATGAGATCCTGGTGAAATGATTTATTGAAAGACACGGTTGTGCCCATCTGCCGTTGTGAAAGAATAGTCATATCAAACCGATTGTATAATCCCTGAATGATCATCGATAGTTTGTTCGTCGGCCACTGTCTGTTGTAGATGAGGCTGATGGTTTCCACTGTATTATTCTGTTCTGACACCTGTTCAGTGGTTGTAATGGTTTGGTTTTTCATCCAGGAAAATTGCCCCATCAAAATATTTTGCGGATCCAGGGTATATCGCAGTCCGGCACTCACATTATTATTGGTCAACGCAAGCTCAGTGAGACGCTGCGGAATCGATGGATCCAGGATGCGTACTTGTCGATTGACGGAAGAAAAATTGGAAAACCCTACGTTGAGATTGACCTTCGGAGAGAGTGTGGCATTTGCCTGTACAGAACCCACAAACCGTTGATAGGATTCAGCCCGGTCACCGGCCAGATTATTGTTTTGAATTCCTCCGGTGGCTACCAAAGCCACTTTCCTCTTAAAGAGTTGAGTGGTAATACCGGTCGTGATATTCTCCTGATCGTCCTGAAAAAACAAGGCGCCTAAGGTGCGGTATCCCGGATCAATTCGCTCATACGACAGGTTAAGGGTTCCAAATCCCGCTTTATAGTCGGCTTTAAGCTCATATGCGTTATTCCATCGTGTAGATTGATTTACATCCAGCAGCCCGATGTAGCTTCTGAATGCACTAACATCTCTTTCTCCCTGGGCACCCGGGTTCGATATACCACTGTTGGACCCATTGAAAGCCAGCCGAATCCGATTGCCTATATTTTGCTCCAACGCCAAGCTAAGGATCACATTATCCCTTGCGAAGAATGCCTGTGAAGAATCGGGCACTTGCGGGATCGAAAGAGCATCATCCCATCCTTTGAATATGGACACCTCTACCCGGCTACTCCCACTGGGTTGCAGACCAATCAGACCGCCCCACCCAAAGCGTCTGAATATGGGATTCACTCTCTCAAACCCATTGAAGTCACTAATCTGGGCTCTTTGCAATCGACCATAGAAGAAGCGTGTGTACCATATCTCCTTATTCACTTCTCCCCCTACCCCTCTGAATGAATGATTGCTGAAAGAATACTTCCCCAGGGTAAGTGATCGATCGCCCAGATGCAATGTATAGTCGCGGTATCGGGGACTCATCCCGGCAAATCCAAAAGATGGCAATCGAATATTAAATGCTGTCCCTCCGGAAGCATAGACAAAGCTCAGGGGAGTCTGTACGCCCAGGAAACCCAGATTGAGATTTGCATGAGCCGTACCTGCAAAAGGAGCGGCACGCTGTACATCCAATGAGGTACCATAGTGCTGAAGCGAAATGCCGAATGAGCCCGTGTAAGTAAATGGGTCCTGTAATTTCGATTGAAGATCCGCCGCTACTTGCTCAATATCCTGTCCCCAGAGAGGGCTGACGACAAGGGTCACGATGGACCATAAGGTAGAGATGATCAGGGGCCGCATGCGGTAGATAGTTG
>JAUILM010000731.1 GCA_030432855.1 Bacteroidia bacterium | reverse complement strand
CATAAGTTGGAGCTATCTTCATCCTTCAGGTCGTAGTCAGATTGCAAGTAAGATCTACTACAAAAAGATGCTCAATCTGGTGGCATTTGGAGATGATCCGGGCTTTTTAAGTTATGGTCCTTTGGACAATGTTGATGCCTCTATCTGGGAAGATGATATCATCACTGGGAAAGGAGAAAGTTGGGGAATCGAAAACAGCTTCCACCAGCAATGGGAAAAATGGCATGTGGGGGTACACTATACATTTTCCAAAAGCGCCAGATTATTCCCTGGTAAAAATTTGGGTTTCCAGGTACCTTATGAGTATGAGGTACCCCATGCACTGAACCTGCAATCCATTTTCCATTTAAACACCCACTGGCATTTCTCATTAGCCTGGCAGCTTTCCAGTGGAACCCGGTATAATCTAAATCCCGGTTATTATGACCTATATGATCGTGATGATTTTCTATTGGAAGAAATAAATGTATCAAATGATGAAATAGAGTTACTCGTAATGCCAACTTACCATCGTCTGGATCTCACCTGTAGCTATAAAATCGAAAATGAGAGAACCATGCATCTATTTAAGTTAAGTCTTCTCAATGTCTACAATAACTTAAATATTCTCTCGCCCCGTATCTACCGTAGCTCACCGATCTCGGATATTCGACTTTCCGAAGGACTACCGTTTATTCCTTCCCTATCCTATAGTTTCTCAATTCTATAGTAAGGCAGGCAAATCCAAAATAAAGTGAAAAAATATGGGATCGACGTAGGGGATTCCCTAACCGCTGTTGTCATATAAACGAGCTTCAAAAATATAACCTATTGCAGCAGTACATACCTGAATCTAATTTCTAACGAGCGTAAGCCAAAATTTAAAAAGTCATGAAACGAATTCTTGTATCGATATGCCTCATGGCATGTCTTGCCCTATCTATGTCCTCCTGCAAAAAAGATCTTTATTCAGATACACAAGGAGATGAAGAAATCCTGGTCAATGAAACAGCGGTAAAAATAAACCGATGTGTCACAGATCGCCGAATGCAGTCCGTTTATCAGGGCCGCCCGGCATACCGCACAGAAATCCTGGAAGGTCGATTTCAACAAATGGAACAGTATGAAAAAAATACAGGACGAAGTGCAGCTGAACTACCTTTATTTACAATACCTGTCCACGTGATCGTCGTACATCAGCCGGGACATGGCGTTGGAAGTCAGACAAATATTGGTGAACAACGAATTCGTTCGCAAATCGCGGCGCTCAACGCTGATTTCTTACGCCAGAATCAGGATGCATCTCGCACCCCTTCCGAATTTGAAGTGAGTGGTGGCCAAATTCAGTTCTGTTTAGCCTCAAGAGATCCCTCCGGAGCGGCAACCAATGGCATCACACGTTATGCAAGTAATCAGAATTTCGATAACAACGAATTATCCATTAAGCGGAATACAAATTGGGATCCGCAACGCTATCTAAACATCTGGGTGGTTCCCGACATCGAAGGACTGGGTTACGCCTACCTGCCCACACCTTCATCTCTCCCACACCCGGACGAAGATGGTGTGGTGGTGATTACTGAGGCCTTCGGAGGCCCCGGATCGGGGGCAGCTGCTCCCTTCAATCTGGGTCGTACACTTACCCATGAGGTCGGTCATTATCTGGGTCTGGATCATATCTGGGGGGATGGATGTCAGGTCGATGATGGTATAACCGATACCCCACGCCAGGCAGAAGAAAACTATGAATGTCCCAATCATCCCAGTCCTTCCTGCAACAATCAGGGGGATATGTTTATGAACTATATGGACTATACGGATGATCACTGTATGAATGCATTTTCCACAGGTCAGAATTTGTACATGCGCTCCATATTGACTTCTTCCAGAGCACAATTAATCACACCAGGTCGTACGGATTGTCCAACCGACACCACCGGTACAGGCGGTCCCAATAGCACCTGCAATGACGGCATTAAAAATGGTGACGAGACCGGAATTGACTGTGGCGGATCATGTGTACCCTGTCAATCCTCCGGCTCAGCGGATGCAGGTATCGCAAGGGTTGACTATGAAATACTCTCCGGAGACTGTTCGCAAGCGATCAGCCTGACGGCTACCATAAGAAACTTTGGAAATGCTACCCTAAAGTCCGTCATCATCGATGTGAGAACCGGAAGTACCAAATTGATTTCATTTCCATGGTCCGGGTCCCTGGCAGCAAATAGTTCGTTACATGTTGAGCTACCTTCTTTTAGTCTTGCAGGGGGAAATCATTCTATGGTAATCTCCACGCAAAATCCGAATGGAATGACAGACACCAATCCCTCTAATAATAGTAAATCAATACATGTCAATGTATCCGGAAACTCGTCCTATACCCTGGTGATCAAACCAGATGATTATGGAGCAGACATAAGTTGGAAAATTAAAAATGGTAGCGGAAAAGTAGTGGCTTCGGGCGGTGGATATGCCGATTTTGACCGCACAGTCATCAAAGAATCCTTCTGTCTACCTGACGACTGCTATACATTAATTATGCTTGACGCATATGGCGATGGTCTATGCTGCGATTATGGTCGCGGATGGTACGAACTCAGAAATCAAACCGGACAGGTATTGCTGGATTCTGACGGTTATTATGGATACCGCGAAACACAATCATTTTGTATAGATGGTTCTAATAATCTATCCCGTTTGCAAGTGGATCGCACAGCGAAAGCAGCTAATCTTCCGGCCAGAATATCTTCGAGAAGACCTATACGAAGTGACACAGAATAGCCAATAATGGATATATAAAATTGGTCATGAGGATCACATGGTGTAAGACTAAGTATTTAAAAACGCAAACATAATTCAAAACCGGTTATCCTACGCCCAAGGCTACGGATAACTGGTTTTGGGTCTGGATCTGGATGTGGGTGTCATGCTCTGCCAGGCTTCGAATGACCGAGAGTGGAATAAATTACTTAAGGATGTCAGCAATTAATTTAAAGTAATCAATACTAGTCTTGTTCAAGAAAGAAGAGTCACTCAGCGGAATTTTTTGACTTATTTTTATAAAGGAGTGGTTCTCCAAAATTGGAAGGAGATCGGCGGTAAGCAAAACATAGTTGTCCTCCTCATAGTGATGCTGCCATGGGTCTGAATTAATACAAATAAAAAAAGAAGCCTCCAGTAGTTGCTCTGCACTAGCCAATAATTTCTCCCGAACAGTTATTAAACCATCACCACTAAAATGCCAGGTAAAGGAGAAACAGTCCGCCCACAGGAACATCGAACGATAGGCATAGACCTGACTACGTGAAAAAATTGCCGGATAATCCAGGACCACATACGGTAGCCCCTGGTAATTATCACCTTTGGATATTTTTCCACCATTGACAGGGAGTTCGGGCGGAAATATATAACCCTCTTTCTGAACAC
>JAUILM010000730.1 GCA_030432855.1 Bacteroidia bacterium | reverse complement strand
CAATGTGGCGACGGCTGGTGGCAGAATCGACGAATGGGGCGCTTATCCACAGGAGAACTATGATGAATTCTCTGTCACTGAGTCCGATTATGGATTTGTAATGGTGGAGGTAGATGCCAACCAGGACAACCCAAAATTCACCCTCAAACGTATCAGTCGTGGAAACGAATTAAACCCCAAGGACAATGAGCTTAATGACAGTATCACTGTGTATAAGAGCAGTGCCAAACCAGAGATGCCACAAGTCACATATCCGACAAAAAACGCAACAGTAGGCATCCGTCCTACTTTCGAAGCAAGTGATTTTAAGAGTGTCATGGCTGCTGCTTTCCATGCGGGATCACACTGGCAGGTCTCGGCAGATCCAGACTTTCAACAACTGGTGTTCGACAGTTGGAAAAAACATGAGGATCGGTTTTTTGACCGTGACCTCCAGGAAAATGATGACTTGACAGACGAGATCATTATGAATCTTCGGAGTGATAACCAGTACTTTATTCGGGTCCGATACCGCGATCAGTTTCTCGTATGGTCAGACTGGTCCGATACGGTGACATTTGACGTAAAATAAGTATCGGTCACAATCCCATCTTTTTGGGGATTCTGATTATTTTCTGATATCCCACCTGTCGTCCTTCCATATCCGGGGCTGAAATAAATGTACTTTTAAATACATCCAATCTTTCTATGCTATGTGCCCGATATGGACAACCCCCAGAATAGAACTACATAAGATGGAAACTTCAGATGCAGCCTTTATCCTGGAGTTACTCAATAGTCCCGGTTGGTTGAAACGTATTGGGGACAGAGGAGTCAGGACGACGGAACAGGCAACTAAATATATAGAGGAAAATATCATGTCTTCATTTCAGGAACATGGTTTTGGACTCTTTAAGATGGTGAGTATAAAAACAGATCGTTCTATTGGTATATGTGGGTTTGTCCAGCGGAAGTACCTGAAGCATCCCGATCTGGGCTTTTCCATCCTTCCGGAATATGAAGGAAGGGGATTGACAACAGAAGCGTCCAGAGGAGTGCTGGACTATGGATTCAACATCCTGAACCTGGATAATGTATTCGGTATT
This sequence comes from Bacteroidia bacterium, assembly GCA_030432855.1. Taxonomy (GTDB): domain Bacteria; phylum Bacteroidota; class Bacteroidia; order Chitinophagales; family Saprospiraceae; genus JABDMH01. Next base: position 2,324 of record JAUILM010000730.1, on the reverse strand, counting down.
ACAAATCCCGATAATTTCGTGTCCCGGCATATTTTGGAAAAACTGGGTTTTGAAACCCTGGAATTGATTATTCCAGCGCCAGGTATGAATCCACTACAATTGTTTTCTTTAAGCAAATCAAGCTGGACTGACAAAATCATACATAGTGTTGCGAACCGCAAATAAAAATAGCATCAAACTTGTTCTTTCGCACCAATACTTCATCCCCGCAGCAAGTGCGGGGAAATCTTACGCAGCTTCGGCTATGCGCGATTCTGCTTCTGCTGACGTATTGTCAGCATCAGGATTTGTCTTGGTACAAAATCACTACGTTTTATACTACACCTATTTTCAATTCGCAACACTAGAAAATCAAATGGAATATCAGATAATCGATCGTGACGTAACTCCGAAAGAACTGGAGCAAATCAAAAGAGGATTCGATCAAAACTCCCTGGACCATGGTGTGGAAGTACAGTCTTCTGACCGGTTTGGATTTGTAGCGATGGAGCAAGACTTGTTCATTGGTTGTTCCTCAGGACTTGCTTATAAGAATGGAAAAGCCTATTCAGGATGGTTCTACCTCACAGATCTCTTTGTCCACAAGGAATATCGCGGATTTGGTATCGGGTCCTCCCTCCTGCGAAAACTCGAAACTAAAATCAAGGATCTTGGTGTAGAGAATATCTGGACATGGACTGCCGGATATGAGGCTCCTCAATTTTACATTAAACAAGGTTATCACATTTTTGCAGAACTCGAGCAGTGGTACTCGGATGGAAATAGTCGGGTAGCACTGCGGAAGCGATTGTAGATCAGTGTCTGCCATTTTATTAATAGATGCAGCATCACATACCGTACTATCTAGAATTAATCTACAAACCAAGGATAATCCTTGCTTAAAGCATAAAGAAAAAAAGATGGTTCTGGAGAAATGTTTTTCATTTAATTCCCGCAGAAATCTATCTATTGTTTATGATACCTTCTATACATGCGATCAGCCATAATCTTGTCCCACATCTCCTTATCATTGGACGTGGCCGTTTGCCATTCTTCAGAATCGTGAATTACTTGATAGACTTCTTCACTCAGCCACGTTCCCTCCACCAGACATTGTTGAGTTTCAACGGTAGCATCATTTACCATATAAAATGCATAACCATTTCCCGGATATCCCAGGCCTCGGATCGCATCATTCACAGATTTTATCGAAGACTTTACATCATCACCAGAATACCCATCTGGCATATTAAACATTGTCATACTCTTCACTACTGGACCACTGCCAGAAGAGTTGTATCCCATGGTCTCGGTATACATGGCATCCTTATGCTCAAAGCAAGTTTCCCAAATTTCAGACATAAATTCTGGATCCATTTCCTGAGCTTTTTCAATAAAAGCATTGAAGGATGAGAGGAAAGTGGGAATGTCCTTGGCAGCATAGTACATATTCCAATTCCATTCGTCACCCCATTCATGCTCCAGGACGCCCCAGTTTAGTAAATCACCTTTCTGCACCAAGTCATTTAATATTGGTGCCACCACTTCCTTAGATTTTTCTCTCAGGGCAGTTAGCTTCCCATAATCACATTTGTTCTGGGAAAAAACAATCGTAGGATTTTGTGCCTGGATTCCAGGACAGCACATCAGACACAGGGCAGTTAGAAGTATAAGTTTTTTCATGACCTTCATAAAATTACGGTTAATAAAAGTGTGTGTAGAGGTCTTGAAGTCAGACAGAAAAGAAGTGATTATAATAAGTTAAGCAATAAATTTGACAATCGTTTTTATTGTTTTAGATACCGAGATTTAGCAATTGCCATAGAGGGGAAAATCCAACCTTGATCTAACTACTGGCTGGATTGACTATGATTATACCTAGCCAGTTTTCTCATCTTCCGGGAGCCAGCAATTAATGTGTTAAAACATTCAGCAAAATACCAGCAGGCACTTCGATTCTACCTCCCTCTTCTACATCTAGCATTCCAATATGTACATTCCCGGTCAGAATTGGATAAAAACCTCCTTCTGCTTCCCCTGAAATCAAGACAGCCGACTGATCATCAGGCACACTACCGTTCGACCAATTTCCTGGATCTGTCCAATCAGAGTTTTCTGCACATCCCGTCCAGACAGACCAATGATAGACCGACTTTTCGCAGGGATCAATACAGGTGGTAAGCCCGGTTCCCGCCAGAAATCGATCACGTGCAGGAATGGAATTAGAATTAAATGGTACCGGCGTACCAATTATTGGAAGATTTGAGGAAATGAAATCCGGTGCCGTCTCATAGAAATAACTGGTATCTGATAAAGCAGAGGTCCCCGCAGGTATAATTGTACCA
>JAUILM010000729.1 GCA_030432855.1 Bacteroidia bacterium | reverse complement strand
ATGTCACCCTCTAACCATGAATAATTTTAAAATACAAAAATGCCTAGTGAGGGAATAGTGTCGTCTCCGTGTCATTCGCCTGCCGGACACCGGGTGTACTTCGCCCCTCTTCGATCTGCCTTTTTATGATAGCTGTTAATTCTTCAACCCGATCACTATGCTGATCGATCAGATTGTTTTGCTCTCCCGGATCGGATGACAAATCGAATAGTTGCAGCGGTGGTAACTGAGCCTCTGCTGCTTGTTTCGGAGTGGGACTGCTCCAGCCTCCGGAGCCCGGACAAAAGGCAAGCTTCCAGGAGTCCTTTCGTATCGCGAACGACCCATTAATCGAATGATGAATTATATCTGGTCGTTTTAGCATGGTCGTCGATTTTCCTAATAAGGAACTTAGCATACTGTAGCTATCCTCCCCTTCATCTGCATCGAGCGTATCCCCCACCAGTTCAGCAGCCGTGGCCATAAGATCTACCAGGCCAGTTAACTGATCAGAAGTACTATTTGCGGCAATCCTTTCCGGCCATTGAACTACAAAAGGTACCCGATGACCTGCCTCATAGATATCTGCTTTACCTCCACGAAAGGGACCACCAGGAAGATGGCCAAAGGAAGCCAGCTCTTCAAAATTTGCCATGGGAGAGCAGCCATTGTCACTGGTAAATATGAGTAACGTGTTTTCCACAATACCATTCCTGCGAAGAGCAGTGACGATCTGCCCCACTACATCATCGACCATCAGCACAAAGTCACCATATTCATTTGTACCACTCCTACCTGCAAACTCCTCCGTAGGTAGTATGGGTGTATGGGGTGCTGGAAGTGGTAGATAGAGAAAGAAAGGCTCAACTTCATCAGATCTCTGGTCAATATAATCAACCGCCTTTTTTGTCAAAACGGGCAATACATCGACATGTTTGAAATCATGCCCAATGGGCCCTTCTCGCCAAAACTCCTTTCCAGACCGGCCCTCAATACTATCAATATCCATCGAAGTAGTACGATCATTCTCAATATAGATGTAGGGAGGTATATCCAGGGATGCCGTGATACCGAAGAAATAATCAAACCCAAGATCCAGGGGTGATGGAGATAGAGGAGCGGTAATATCCACACTGTCAGCACCTTCCTGCCATCCCAGTCCCAGATGCCATTTTCCAATGGAAGCCGTGTGATAGCCCTTATCCCCGAGTATGTCAGCCACAGTAGTTCGATCTTCCTCAATCAACGGAAGATCATAGCTCCATGTCACTCCCTGCTTAAGTCGTGTACGCCATGAGTATCTACCCGTGAGTATCGTATAGCGCGTGGGAGTACAAACCGAATTAGAATGTGCGTCCGTAAATCGCATACCTCGCATGGCCATGCTATCAATATGCGGTGTCACGAAAATGGGTTCTTTTACATAGCAACTTACATCCCCATATCCCAGGTCATCCGCCAGGATGTACACGATATTGGGAAAAGATTCCTGCACCTCTCTGGTTGGCGGATTGTTACATCCGGGAGCAAACCAGAGAAGCACTGCTATGTAAGAGCAAACTCGAGCCATTAGACATTTTCTACCGAGGCCTTCATCTTCGCTAATCCGGTCTTTGCCACTTCCAATGCATCCTGAGCCCAATAATCCTGATTAAATAACTCAAGGGAAAGCACCGTCGTTGCTCTTTCGTTCTTAAGATCACTTAGGATCTGATGCATGGGAGCTACACCGTCACCGGGATATACTCGATGGCTATCGTTCATCTCGGTGCGTGAAGGACTGGCTGGATAATCATTCACATGGAATATCTCAACGATATCAGGGTTGAGCAATTTAAGTGAATGAAAATCACTACCACCTTTATATAAATGGTATACGTCTGGTAAAATCCGTGCTGCCGGGTGCCCACTTTCTGCTGCCACATACACCACCTGGCTCAACTTGTGCAGGTTAGCTGAAAAACCCCATAGTTCCAGCTGTGGGATGACTCCAAACTCTACGCCGAGATCTAAAATGGCATGATAACGCTCTCCTGCGGCATCCAGATTTAAACCTGCCTCATTGGTAGCCCCAGCCGGAGGTGCTGCTATGCGGGCGCATCCAATTTGAGCCAACATATCCATTTCTACCTTCAATTGCTCCATCGCCTTTGTACGAACATCTTCATCATCCACAATCCACTGCGCAAATCCGATCGCGTCTTCGATCTTCAGACCGAGGTCATCTATGCGCATTTTCAAGTCCTTTAAAGTGCCTCCCTCGTTGAGATAGGCTTGAATGCCATTGATCCAAACTTCCATGCCATCAAATCCAGCCTTGGAAGCCACTTCCAATTCACCCACGATGCCCAGCTTCTGCCCGCGCAAAGTGCTGGCATTCAAACAAAAAGAAAAGGGTTTTACACTATTCTGAGATATCTTCTTCTCAGTCTTCGATGTATGTTGACGGTTTGTTATGAGACCGCCTAATCCCAGCGATGCAGTTGTCATTGCTGATCTTCTTGAAATCTTTTTACTAGACATTGTTTGTATTTAAGTCAATCTGTTCTTTAAAACTACATTTTTTTAAAAGACCAAAGTATTTGACTGGTGCCGCATTATACATGGTGATCAAATTTATGTTTCACATAGGGTCGGATCACGAGCCTAGAAGATTGTATGCTCCCGGCAAATGAACTAATTTTATTGGCCTATGAAATGCTTCCCCCGTTTATTGACCCTACTGGGCCTCCTATGCCTTGTGCATAACTCCTATGGCCAGTTATTTGATCTCGCTGTAAGTCCTGAGGACCTGGAACCCAACATGCTTTACCATCAAATGGACACCAACAGGACCCACAGACAAATTGTTGATCTGAACTTTCTGGAGGAGGAATTTCCTGATGCCTCCCAGATCCAAATTGAAACATTCTTCCAAAAAGATACCGAGAGCCAGATATTACGATTAGGAAAAGGAATTCTTCCTTCAGGTAATCTGATGGCCTTCACCGAAGGGGTTGGTCGAACTACCTTCCTTTTGTCAGACAGTGTTTGTGCCATACTGGTGACCTATGAGACCACTGGTAATCTCAAAACAAAACAGCTGGAACCTTTTGCCCGATCCTGTCAATACTAGGTAATTGTTGAAAATATGTAAGATATTAGAGACAACACCAACTATGAAATATCATTAGAACATGAGGCAAGCTGAAAATTTGATCCTTTTGCTGCTGACCATAGGCTTTTTGAGTTGTGCAGACACACGTCAATCTGCTGTGACTTCAGAAGCAGAAGGAGATCAAAATGAATCAAAAATGATGATAGCCAGACTGGGCTCCGGGGATGAAGGACTCGCTGAAATCCGAAGTCTTTTCCAAAAGAACAACCCGGGATATGACCTTACTTTTGCAAGGCAAATAGAAAGACTATCGGCAGAAGATTTCCACCGCACCCTTTTCATT